>NZ_NTFS01000084.1 GCF_002289455.1 Brunnivagina elsteri CCALA 953 | reverse complement strand
TAGGGCAGGCAGGGATGCCCACCCCACAATAATTATAATAATTTGGATTATATGATTTAAATGCGGAACAGCTTACATTTGCATTTTAACGGTAAGCACTATAGTACTTACCGTTCAACTCTAAACTTCAAAAAGGTACGATACAGCCCCTTCTTCGCTAATTTTGAAATTAGCGTTAAATTCTTTAGCTCTATCGTCTAAATAATCTTTAGCGATGTTTGGGGGTAGTTGCGACTGTATGGCAAACCTCAACAAGGTGACACGTCCGTGGTTTTCTTGTACCATCTGGTAAAAAAGCGATTGCAAGCGCTCGTCTGTTTGTTGTTGAAGTGCTTTTTTTTCCTGTTTATTCTGTCGGTATAAAGATAACGTCATCCATCCACCAAGAAGAGTACAGGGAACTCCAAAGACAAATCCCTGAAGGGCTTTATAACTTAAATCAGATAGATAACTTGGAGATGTAAAGACAATCTCTCCATCTCTATCTATACGTGGATTCCCTGATTTAATTGCATCTTTTTTTTCCATCACCGATGATGCGGAGATAGTTAGGAACATAAAGCCAAGTATAAGCAACCAACTCGAAGCCAATTTTTCAGCAGTCTTCATAATTTATTTTCAGACTTGAACCTCGTTTGCGATTCTAACTTCACTTGCGAATCTGTACCACTAAATTTATTAATTAGGGATTGAGGATTGAGAATTGGGCATTAGGAATTGTCTATATATCCGTGTTTTCCGATCCACTTTGCCCATTTACTCACTTTAACCCAAAAAAGTGCGATATGCCTTTGGCATTAAGCTCCGCTTATCGCGAAGGTAAAATATTTTATGGCTATTCCCTGCTGGAACTGAATTGCGATATCGTTAAATTTAGGCTGTTTGCAAAAAAAATGATTATGAGCATCCAAATTTTAGACCAGCCATTAGAAGAAAAAGTAGTAACCTTGCTCGGTGTTTCTTGGGAGCAATTCAAAGCTATCGAGATACCGCTTTTAGATAACCGAGAAGTAAAACTAACTTATTTAGCAGGGGTTCTAGAGATTATGGCTCCAATTGGGGATAAACATGAGTATGTAAAAAGCACCTTAGGCTTACTGTTAGAAGCTTACATGAGGGAAAAGGAACTAAGGTTTTACAAGCGTGGTGGATTTACCCTAGAAGAACCTGGCTACGCTTCAGGTACTCCCGATGAATCTTACTGCATTGGCACGAATAAGGAAACACCTGATATTGTTATCGAAGTTATAGTCAGTAGCGGCAGCATTAACAGAAAAGAGCTTTATAAACCTAAAAAAGTACCCGAAGTTTGGTTTTGGAAATCTAAAGAATTGGGAGTGTATCATTTAAATTCAGATGGAGAATACGAAGAAATGGCTCGTAGCAACTTCTTTCCAGACTTAGATACCGCATTACTGTTGAAATACCTTGATTATCCCGATCAATATGACGCTGTAAATGACTTCACGCAAGCCATTAAAAGCAGTTAGAGTAATCCAAGAAATAAATGATCCAACTGTTGATCCTGAGTCGCTATGTAGCTTCATTGCGCTTCGCTCCATTCAGCATGACAATTGGGCACTTTTTTACTTGGAACACTCTTAAACATAAAAAATCTGCAAAACGGTTAAGTAATACAAGATGCGATCGCTGCGGATAGGGAACCTGCCGCAACCGTCATTAGGAACTTCCAGAAAATAAAATATCCCGATTATATAATTATCAATCATATCATTCGTAGGGGCTGGGTATCCCCGCCCCTTATATATTGGGACAACTTGCTTTCTTGGTGTTCCCTTAAATCAGAATTGCAGCAAAGATTATGTTAAGTATATTGCCGCGATTTTAACCTCACTTACGGGTAGCTTCCAGTAATCGCGAAAAATAAAATCGAGTTTTGGTCATTTCGTTACGTCCAACAGTAAAACCATTTTCCTGTAAAAATTTCACAATATCTTTTTCTTTATGGAGATAAGCACGAGTTGCTTTGCTAGCACCAGGAAAAAAGCTACCAATCTTTTTCAGTAAACTTAAAGCACAGGTTTTTGGAGCGAAGCTGAGTATAATTCGAGACTCAGACAAAGAACATAAATGGGAAATCATTTCTGCGGCTTTATCTTGGGGATAATGAATTAGAACATCGAGACAAACAACCGTATGGTATTTGCCAGTCAATCCTTCTAAATCCTGGACAGCAAATGTGGGATTATCGTTATTCCCAAAGAGCTTAAGGGCACGTTCCTTACCTTCACCTACCATTGCCTCAGAAATGTCGCTAGCGAACACCTTAGCACCCATTTCCGCGAGGGGAATGCTCAGACTACCGACACCACAACCAGCATCGCATACAGAAATGTCTGGCAGAGTCGCATCAGAAGAGAGCAAGTTAATCACTTTGTCAACGGTTTGTTGATGTCCATTGCGAATATCAAGCTGGACTTTATTGACTTCACCATCGCCGTAGATACGTTTCCAACGGTCAAAACCTGTGGAATTGAAATAATCTTTAACAATTGTTTTATCGTCAGCTGCGTTCATGAAAATAAATATTTAGTACTTGCCAATATCGTTAAATTAGCAGGAAATGGGGCTAGGGGAAAGGAAGAAAGAAGAAGATAAACAAAAAAGGGAGAGAAATACCTAATCTCCAATACCCTAATTGAAAAATTAAGAATCAAATGCTTGAGGAAACTTAGACGAGTGCTTGTGGTTCAATAAGTATGTGGGGCAAATCTTGAGTACTAGGAATATTTACTTGAATTTATTGCGGAAAACTGTGTTTTGTGGCTGAATCTAGAGTGTGTCAGGTTTAGCAAAATTCAATTACGTACAGTTCCGTACAGTCTTGACTAGCTAGAATCTCATCCTGTTAACTAACTTCTATAACCATACAATTTTTTGGCAAGACGCAGGTCGATGATGGAAAGTATTGATTCTTCAAGTACACAGCAAGTAATAGATACCGACGAACAGCCCACTCCAGTTGATGGTAGAGATGTTACTGCCATAACTCAGGTTGATGTTTCCGAAAATACAGATGGAGGGAAAAAATCTGGTTTCCGTCAGATGTTGCCCAAAATAATTATTGGTGTAATTTTAGGTGCAGGCGCGATCGCATCGGGAATTTACCATTACCGTTGGTCGGAATACAGCAAGTACCATCTTACAACTGATGTTGCTTACACCAGTGCTGACTCTTTCCCAGTTACATCTCGCGTTGCTGGAATTGTCACCCAAATTACGGTTAAAGAAAACGAAGCAGTTAATCCAGGAAGTGTTTTAATTAAACTCGATCCTCGCGAAATTCAAGCATCAGTGGTACAAGCAAAAGCTGCTTTGGATGTTGCCAAGCAACAAGCTGAAGTCACGCGAGAAAATATTAATAATGTCCCTCCGACAATCTTATCCGAACCCCTAAGTCCAATTACCGGGAATCAACCAAGACTAGTTCTACCTAAGTTACCCCAAAGTGTTAACAAACAAATAGAAGTCAACCGTCAGCAATATAAAGCTGCACTGGCAACTGTCACCCAAAGACAAGCTGAACTCAAACAAACCGAACTTCAACTTTCTTACGCTAACATCAATGCGATCGCGCCTGGTCAAATTGGTAATGTTAATATCCGTGTTGGACAACAAGTTCAACCTGGACAAACTTTACTAGAAATAGTCCAACCCAACCCTTGGATTGTGGCAAATTTCCCAGAAAATCAGTTGGAAAGAATACAACCAGGGCAAAAAGCGCAAATTAAAATCGCTGCTTTTCCTAGCCGTAAATTTGTGGGAAAAGTGGAAAGCGTATCCCCAACTCCAGTTAATAGTATTGCTGTTCCTTCTCCAAATAGTACCAACCCAGCCAACAATTATAGTAATAATCCAAACCCATCCAATAACGTTCGTCGTATTCCTGTCAAAATTGTATTTGAACCTGATAGTATCAAGGATTTTGAATCACGAATTGCTCCGGGAATGTCGGCTGATGTGGTAATTAGGACTAAGTAATTTTTTTCAGTCGCGATAGATTCCCATATCTCCGACTGTCTCAAGAAGTTGGGGATATTTTGTAGGGGCAAACGGTTGTTTGCCCTTATTTATATTGCAATACGGATTTATTAATATACAATTCTTTGTAGGTTGGGTGAAGGCTTTGCGTAACCCAACACTAAGAGCATGTTTGAAAAGTTTTAGGATGTATAAATTGTCATTCTGTGTCGAGCTTTGCGGAACGTACGCGCTACGCGTTGCCGCAGGCTAGAATCTAGAGTTTAGCCTACGTACTGAGATGCTGAGTCCCAAGGGGACACGCTACGCGAACGTTCCACCCTGCGGGAAGCAAGCTACAGCATGACATAGAAGGAGACTTTTCAAACACCCTCTTACGTACTTCTAGGTTATTTGTGTTTTCTCGTAAGTAGAGAAACCCGGTTTATGGGTTTTATCATACTAATTAGAGATTTTTAGTGGGGGAGAAACCAGGTTTAGAGAAACCCGGTTTATGGTGCAACTAATTCATTTAAATTCAGTGAAAAATAAGTTTATTCAACTTCCCTTAAAACATCATCCATTGGACATTCTTTATCATCGAAACTCAGTGATATTTCATATCTAGTTAATGGAAAAGTTTCCAAAAGCTGATTATCTTCATAACTCTCCAATCTCCACCACAAAGTTTGCACAGCAATTTGCTTATTATCATCAAATTCAAAAGTGATTTCACCAAAATTATTCACCCCGACAATTTCCTTCCCATGTCCCCATAATCCTTTATGTTCGCGATGATTTTTTGCCGTTGCTAAATAGTTCTCTAATGCTCTATTACGGTCTTGTTTTGGTAGCGGTGCAATTATATATTTAGGATTTACAGAGTGCGAATAATCAGGAATTGTGACATCTTCTAACTTAGCTGATAAAAAATCAATTCGATACCACCATTCAGGTTTTTTCAACACTTCTAAAAATCGAAACCAAGTTCTTTTTTCGACTAAATTTACTATTGCAGGTTGTGCTTTGACTTGCCAAGTTAAATACTGCATGAATTCTTCAGAATACGTATAGTAATTACCTATCTCTAATTTTCCCCCAGTAGAATTTGCCCATCCTAAAATTTCCGCTTTGGGATGATGATCGATGACTTTAAAGGGAATAAAACCTTTAATATGTAATGAATAACTACCTCCAGCTTCCCGCTTCTCATTTTTGAAGGAACTGCTGGTAAATTGAACAATTACGAGTTGTTGATTAGTTTGATTATTTTGCTGATTATTAACTTCTGAAAATGGTTGAACTGCCGAATATTGTAAACGTGCGGCAAAACTATAGTGAACATCACCTGATAGGATAACTACGCGACTTTTTTGTGTCGGATTTCGCGATGCTAACCTTGCTAAAAACTGTTCAAATGCGATTGGTTCCAATCCCCAAGCTTCCGGATCGAATCCCCAAGCTGCCGTACCCAATTTTTCTGCCACTGTTTTTGCTGATTTTTGGATACCTTCGAGAAAGGGTAGACCAACAACCGGACCAGGTGAGATAATAAACGTGATTGGTATTGGTTGTTGAGAATCGGGTATTTGCTGCTGACAAGCGGATTCGCTCAAAAGTGCCGGAAAATCAAATTCCTTGCCAGGGAAACCCCTACGAGTGCGGGTATCGAGGAAAATAACTTCGTAACCTGGTGCTTGAATGGTGTAGTGCCACTGTATCGCATCATCGAACTGGGGTAACTGCCTGGGGTTTGTGTTTCTGATGTCTGCAATAGTGGGTAAACCGATGCGTCGAGTAATTTCCTGTTCGGATATGATATCTGTAGCACCAGAAGCAAACCAGTTTTGTGCGGCTTTGAGTAATGCATCTCCTGGGTTATGGTTAGTAAATTGGTTAGGTGTATTTCCCCAAGCTTGACAAATTGCGTATGCCAGTAGACCATTTTGGAGGATGCGACGACCAAGGGGTTTGGATAAAACGCGATCGCACCATGCCATATTCAAGTTCCAGTCGTCGGTAATTTCATGGTCGTCGAATATCATGTAAGTAGGGATATTCGCTAAGGCACGTCTGACTTTAGGTAAGGTGGAGAGGAAGTTTTTGAGGTGGATAATATCTTTTTTAAATTCTTTTTCGGCTTGACCAAATAGGGATGAATTTTGATTAATATCTGTATATTCGGGAAAATTATCTAGTTGACTCCATAGTACGTCACTCCAAGCAAATAGATACATCGTTATAAATTCACCAAAGGTAAATAAATGGCTTTTATCTATGTTTGTAATTCGGTTAAATTTATCAATACTTGCTGTTAAACCAGCTATTTTTGTCGCTAAATTATTCCGTTTACCTGGCTTTAATTCATCTAACCTTTTCACATCTGGTAATGGTTCTGACCAGCCTAAGAGTGTTTCTGATGCTTCCATTAATATTAGTAATAAAGCATCGGCAACATCATCAGCATAGATTTGGTCTCCCGTTAAAAAAAGTTGGTGTGGACGCTGTTTTGGTTCTATTATCAGCGCTTCACGAATCATTTTGTCTAATCCTGCCATTGCATCTAGACTTTCACCATGCAATTTCCGACAAGAACCATGTACTATTCGTAATTGATTTAAATCATGGGGAGGAAGGGCAAAACTTGGTAAGTTAAATAGTGGGTAAGTAATATCAGTAATTGAACCAGATGCATTTAAGATTCCGGGATAATCGAGAGTTTTACCATCAAATTCTAAGTCATAGAGATAATTATCACCGTATAAAAGTACATTTGATTCGGCTTTAGCTGTGACAGCAACAACATGTAAATTCGTACCAATTTTAATTGTTTTCTGACTGTCAAAAAGCAACAAATTATAATTTAAATCGAGAACTTTTAAAGTTACATGACAACTCGCTTTTAAAGCAACCCAAACAGTCACCGCATTGGGTTCTGTTCGTCGCAAAATAGGACCAGCGAGAACTAGCGGCATTGTATCAATTCGTTCTCGTAATGGCATCCAAACCATACAATCAACCTAAAGAACACATGTTAATTGTATTTCGCGATCGCTCAGATATGTCAAGGGTGATTATAACTAATTTTTGCCACTTAAAGAAGCTAATAAATGATTCACTGATTGATTCAATCCAGTTAAGGAACACCAATAAAAAAATTCTCCACAATTGTAGGGGTAGGGTTAACGTATGGAACAACTATCACAACGCGCAATTTCTCTGATTTTGAAGGATGCGGTATTTCTATTATTAATCCTTGGGAATATGAATTAATTTAAAAGGAAACGCTAAAAATAATTACTTCTTCGGTTTGATTCCAGTTAAAAATGTAGCAAACCAACTGGAAATAATCGCAAATGGGAAAAATATTGCTAGCGGTATAATCCATAGTTCTTTACTGAAAAAAGATAAAATTATGGCGATGTTGCCAACTATTGCCAGACAAATTGTATAAATCTTCATCGCTTGACGTGTCCATCCTTCTTGACAGTGGAAGGTAGCAGCTGCGGGGATGAGTAATAAACCAAATACCCCAGCACCAATTAAAGGACTGATACTATTAGTAAATATCCATAAACCCAAAGATAACAAAGCAATTCCAAAACAAGCTCCCCAGCAATTTGATTGTTGAATTTCTGTTTCCGAAAGAGCTAAGGAGCCAAATTTATCTAGTCGCAGCAACAAAGTAAAAAATGGATCGGCAATCCATGTCAAAATTACAAATATTAGGTAAATAACTGCAACTACAATCACCAAAGGTTTTAATCCAACTTCATACAAACCCACTAGCATTAACCGCACGGCAAAATATAAACCAATGGCAAATGCCCATCTTGTAAGATGATTCAAACGCGACGACCATAAATAGTAGCGCAGTAATATTCTATAAACAGGGTTTTTTGCCTTTAAAGCTTCCACAATTCCCTGTCTTGCCCATTCCATTGTCGGGTTCAGTCGCAGAGCTTCCCGAAAGTACGTCAAAGCTGTGTCGGGGGATTTTCCATGAGACAGCAAAATCCAACCGCTACTAGCATAGGATGAAGCATCTTCTGGTGATAAAGAAATTGCATTTTCCACAACTTTAATCGCTTCGTCTCCCTTTCCTAATTGGGATAACGATAAAGCGCGATAATTTAAGCATTCCACATGTTCCGAATCGCTCGCAAGCCCTCGCATTGCCGCATCAAGGGTATTTTGCCACAGCTTGCGATTGTAGCTACAACGTGCTAACAAAGCGAAATACGATGCTTGATGGGGATTGAGACGAATTGCCTCTAATACCGACTTTTCAGCCGCCTCAACTTGATTGCGATCGCATAAAATGTAACCCAAGATGTAATGGGGAAATGGCAAGTCTGGTGTCAGGGAAATTGCTGTTTCTGCCGCTTGAGTGGCTTCTTGGTAACGCTGTTGATAGTTTAAGCATAATCCTAACAAGGCATGGGTATAAGACTCTTGTGGAGACTCCGCTAAAGCTTTACGGAGTTCTACCTCTGCCATCTCATAACGAGACTGTTCTAATAGTAATGTTGCACGCTCGATGTTCACAAGAAATTAGGGAATGGGGCAATAGGGAAAGGAAAGATTTTTATTCAACCGTAGAGACGACCCGATGGGTCGTCTCTATTTGGCAGGATTGATGCCAAAACGGGAAAATATTTCTATATTTTTATATTTCTATATTTCCTGGTGGGTCGTATGTAAAGTCAAGACGACCCACCGGGTCGTCTCTACTTAAATTTTTAAATACTTCAAAATATCATCATATAACCCACCTTCATTAGCATATAATGCATAATTTCGGGCTGTGGCAAACCATTCTTTTGTCGATGGTTTAAGACTTGCAGCAGCAGAAACTAAATCTTTTGTTGATAGTGGTTTGGGAATACCAATTTTCATTGCTTCTTGCAACTTACGCTCCACTGCCACATCAACCACTGCTTTTAAATCTGCACCAGAAAAATTATCTGTCTTTTTACTTACATGCTCGTAGTCAATTTCCTGAAGTGGTTTACCATGACACAGCAATCGTAATGTTGCTACCCTTGCAGAGGCATCTGGTGGTGGTACAAATAATATCCGATCAAATCTTCCTGGACGACGAAAGGCTGAATCTAAATGCCAGGGTGCATTTGTAGCTGCTAAAATTAATACACCTTCATTCGAGCTTTTGACTCCATCAAGTTCCGATAGAAACTGGTTAATTACCATTCGACTCGAACTTTGCCGTAAGTCGGTACGGTTTGCCGCTAGTGCATCTACTTCATCAAAAAATAAGACACAAGGCTGATTATAGCGAGCTTGTTCAAAGATTTCATGTAAATTTCGCTCGCTGTTTCCTAACCACATATCAAGCACATCATTTATACCCACGGAAATAAAACAGGAATTGATTTCCCCAGCAGTGGCACGGGCAAGGTATGTTTTACCACATCCAGGAGGACCGTAGAGCAAAATTCCACCACCAATCGTCTTTCCATAGGCTTTGTAGAGTTCGGGTTGACTGAGGGGATAAATTATTTTGAGACGAATTTCATCTTTGACAGCATCCATTCCCCCGACATCTTGAAAGGAAATTTCTGGGCGTTCGAGAATGCTATCATCCAAAAATGGCGTATCATCTCCAACAATCGATCTGATTTTTCCGTTGACTACGTTGCTTGTGTTTACTTCGTCTGTAATCCCCAAAAGCATTGCAAAATCTAGGTCAGCAATTGCTGGATCGAGCGCGATCGCATGACGATATTGGTTGACTGCTTGCTTAACTGCACCGGAATTTAGTAACAAGCGAGCATGTAGCAAATACGCAAGCGGAGGAGAATCGGAACGTTTGACAAAATCTTCAACAATAACCAAAGCTTGCGAATGCTTGCCCTGTTGATAAAATGCTTTTGCTAAACCCAGTTTTAATTCGGTTTGTTCTGGCTTCAGTGCCAAAGCCTGACGGTATTCTTGCTCGGATTCCTCAAATTGTCCCACACTCAAAAGCATTTCTGCTAAATGTTGTCTGAGAGGTATATTATCTGGAGAGAGTTTTAGAGCCTCGCGTAATGCCCGTACAGTATCATGACTTGTAGTCATATCATTTTCGATTGTTGATTTTTTGGTTAAAGAAGAAATTCAAATGCAGCAATGTCTATCATAAGCAATCAAAAATAGAACTTATGAAAATAAAAGTGGCTCAAACTTTTTCTCTGCAAGGCTTTGAGGCTATTATTCTTGCTCCAGTTTTTGATAGATTTCTGATTACAGATGGTTAATAACCGTAAGATTGTTCATTTTATCGACATGCTGGTAACAAAATAACCAGTTTTAAATCGCTATAACCCTTGATTTTTGTAGCCTTTTAGGAAATTAAACAACCCTGCTCTAGGCTATTGATTAGTTAAAGTTCACGCAAAATTACTGTCTACAGTAGGGGGGTAGCTTGCTTCTCCGCTTCGGAGTACGGCTGCCCTTACAATATATTGGGACAAGTGAAATACATTGGTATTATCATCAAATTATCACTGAGCTTCGACATCAAAGTTTTTAGAATAATAAATGGGGATGCTAGCTGAGTTATCTACGAATTCGCACATTGGACTACCTGCCAGAATTTTTGTCGATTTCGGAATTGCGAAGCAAATCGCTGCTATAAGTAGAATCATTAAGCCGACTCTGTAATCGAAATTCATCACACCACCAAACCTTACTGAACCGAATGCTTTTCCCTTCTGATAAATTAGGGTAGCTCAAAAATTTTATCTAATTCTATAGACTTTAGTCACTAATTTATAGGACTTTAGTCATATATTTAGATTTAGATTCAAACTTTAGATTTTCACGAGAACTTATTTAACTATTTTATACTTTAAATTCTAAATTTTTCAGCATTTCCCACGTTTAAAATTAGGCATATATATTTTATATACTCGACTTCTAAATTTTATACACCTGATAGGATGTTTCTACTCAACACTCAGAACTTTCAATAATTCATATTCGTTATAAGGTTTATTTAGATAAGCTTTTGCACCTAGTTGTATTGCTAGTTGACGATATCTTTCGCTTGTTTTTGATGTGAGAATAATTACGGGTATGTGTTTGAGTTCTTTTTGTGCTTTGATTCGTGCTAAAAAACCAAATCCGTCTAAACGTGGCATATCTATATCGCAAATTATAGTTTGGACTGATAAACCTGCTTGAAGCTTTGCTAACCCATTCAATCCGTCACTTGCTTGTTCGACTCGATATCCTACTTTTTCTAAGGTATATGCAAGATAACGACGCACGTTGATTGAGTCGTCAATTAATAAAATGTTTGTTGTATTTGTATTTCTTTTCCCTAATTCTTCTTCCTCTTTTATAATTTGGGTTTGTTTGGTAATTAAGTTATTTAATTTTGGTTCTAATTGTGATTCTAATTTTGGTAAAGAATTCATTTGTAATTTATTCGATGAGCGCAATAATTCAAATAAATTTACCACAGGTACAACTAAACCATCACCAATAATCGTACAACTACTAAACCCGACTGGTAAAGGAATATTCCCTTCCACTTGACGAATTACTACTTCGTTTTCTCTCCAGCAACGTTCTACTTGAATAGCGATATCTTGGTTCTCGTACTTAATAAGTAATACTGTTGCTGCGTCGATAGCTGGAGGTTTGATTGTATAGCTATTTTCGCATCGATATTTATAGCTAAATTCGCTACCACGACTATTAAAATGTAAGTATTCACTTAAACGAATTAATGGTAATATTGCTTTTTGATGGCGTAGATATTCTTTACCTGCGATTGTAAATATCTGTTCATCAGGAAGTAGAAAAATCTCTGCGATCGCAGATGTGGGACATGCAAATAACATGCTCTGGGATTCGATAAGTAAAACCCGCGTTACTGATAAAGTAAAGGGAACTGAAAGTATAAATGCTGTACCTTTTCCTTCTTTTGTATCAACAGTTACTTCCCCCTGAATTTTAATGAGGTTATTACGGACAACATCCATTCCGACACCACGTCCAGAAAGTGCGCTAACTTCTTTGCTGGTACTGAATCCTGGTTCAAATATTAGGGACAAAATATCTTCATCGCTAGCTTGTGCGAGTAGTGTCGCATCAATTCCTATTTCTAATCCACGCTGACGAATTTTTTCCAGTCCAATTCCTCTTCCATCATCGCGAACTGTAATAATGATACGATTTTGACAATGGGTAGCAGTAATTTCAATTAATCCTTGTTTGGGTTTTGCTGCGGCAATTCTAATTTCTGAGTCTTCGATTCCGTGATCGAAAGCATTACGCAGTATGTGTAGTAAGGGTTCTTGCAAAACATCTAAAATGCTACGCTCAATTAATGTGTCTGCTCCTGTCACTTTTAGTTCAACTTGCTTGTTATATTCAATACTGAGGTCATGTAAAGCTCGTGGAAACCGCTCCAGAATATCTGCAAGTGGACGCATTAATATTTGAGTTAGGGAATGCTGGAGATGTTGTGCGGTTTTATTGACTTGTCGCTGGGTTTGTTCGGTTTCGGTAAGGGTAATGCGAATGTCTGCTGCGACTTCGTGAAGTTTAGCCAAGTAAGATTGTAGTGCTTGTTGGGGTGCTTTTTTGCTGGTTTTGCGATTTTCATGACGATATTCTAAGTCTAGCGATCGCAATGTTTGATTGAGGTTCTGAATCAGGGTATTTAAGCTTTCTAATTTGTTATTTATACTATGTCGCTGGGTTGTTAGTTCGCTGGAAAAGTTGTTTATTTTCTCCAGATGTTTGACGGGAACTCGAACTGTATTTTCGGAAGCGCTTGTTTTTTCAACTATAGATTTTTCAACTATCGCTTTTTCGACTTCTGTATCAAAGGCAATTTCATTAAGAGCAAAGTTTGAGTTTCTCTGCTGTGTAGAAATTAGCGGTGTGTTGTAGCTTGAATCATTCAACCTAGAATCATTTAAATTATCATTATTAACATTAGAAATGTCCTCAGATTCTTCGAGAAAATTTGAGATATTAAATATTGGGGAATTAAGGTAATTCTCGATACTTTTTAATTCTGCATTAATATTTAAATTATTTAAATTCAAATTATTTAAATTCAAATTATTTAAAGTTAAATTATTTAAATCAATTGAACTGGGTAAATTTTGGATTTGATTGGTGAGAATTAAATTTTGTGAATTTCGCCATGTGTCCAATGCCAATCTAGCAATTGTAATTGTATCGCTATTATTGTCAGTCGAAATTAGATGACTCGCAACCGACTCGCAAACCATTGTAAAAGCTTCAATTTGCAACATATGACCTAATCCTCCCAACTCGTTAGCCATTGTCATGACTTCTTCATGCAATCCCTGGGAGTTTTCTTGCAAAAGATTTTCGAGACGCTGCAAATACTCTTCAACTTGAGTTTGAAAAATCAAGGGAATAATATCTTGGGCATTTTCTTCTGTTGCGAGGATACTATTCGCATCTTCTGGATTTGCATCACCTAGTATTTCATATAATTTGTTAAAAATGGATTCAATATTATTAGTTAATGATTCAAAACTATTATCAGATATATTCTGATAACTATCGTTTTCATGAACATAATAAAACAAAATTTGACGTAAACAATCTAAACTAGAAAGTAAAAGACTCTGTAATTCAACGTTAATTTCTAGGGATTCTTTTTTAGTTTTGAGGACATTGAAATAATCTTCCAATCGATGAGATAATTCGCTCAACATCTCAAAACCCATAATTGCTGCTCCCCCTTTAATCGAGTGAGCTGCACGCATTGCATTATTAATACTTTGAATGTCAATTTTTCGATTATTTCTGACTTCTAGTATAACTGATTCAATTGTATTAAGATGGTCATTAGCCTCTTCAAGAAACAATGATTTAATTTCTAATTCTTTTTTATTTGTCATTTTGATTAATGGTTAATTTTTAAATATATTTAGAGAGACGCGATATATCGCGTCTCTACATTTGCTTATTCTTCAACTTTAAAAATTTCTACACTTGCTTTTAACTGTTCAGAAACCACAACAGTATCCCAGAGCGATCGCACAAATTTTTGCGAGTAATCACTGGTCATGTTTGATATATGCGCTACATTTTTAATTGCAGTTGTGACTTTCTGCGATAGCTGAACTTGGGAGACTGTAGTATTCGATATCTCATCAAGTGAGTCATCAATTTGACGACAAGCATCCAAGATTTCACTTAAATTATCTTTGGTTGCTGCCACTAAACGAGTTCCTTCATTTACCTGAACACTTCCCGATTCCATCGCACTAACAACCTCGCTAGTTTCACGCTGAATGCTGCTTGCGATCGCTTCGATTTCCCCTGCTGCCACTGCACTTTTGCTTGCCAGTATTGCCACTTCTTCTGCTATGGAAACAAATCCTTGTCTACCTTCTCCAGCACGTGCAGCTTCAATTCCCGCATTGATTGCTAACAAGTTGGTTTGCATGGAGATTTGGTTAATCAAATTTACCACTCGTCCAATTTGCTGGGAAGCTTCCCCTAAACTTCTGACTTTGCAAGTAGTCTCGTCAATCGTATCGTGCAAAATGGCAATATTTTCGACTGTTGCATCCATTGCAGCACTGCCAGTTATGGCTGTCTGAGAAGCGTTATGTGCCATTTTAGCTGCACGACGGGCACTTTTTGCTACTGTTTTGATGGCATTTCGCATTGCCCCGACGGTATTCAGTGTATAGCTTATTTCTTCGGCTTGAATGCGGGAAGCATCCGCAAGTTGTTGCATTGAACTGGAATTCTCTGCCACTGCATTATTTAACTGTGCTGCTGATGTTTTTACCTGTTTAACTAGAGAACGAAGATTTTCTGCGATCGCATTAAAAAAGTCTGCTACAGTACCAATTTCCCCAACACCAACTTCAGCATGTACTGTTAAATCTCCTTGAATTGCACCTTCAACTTGCTCTAACAGAGTCATTAATTGTGCTTGTAATTCTTCTTTTTGCTGTCTTTGTTCGTCAAATAAATTTTCTGCGGTTTCTCTCGCATTCTCTGTCACTACAAGTAAATTCGCTCGCTCCAAAGCTAAACCTAGTAAACGCGCAAATTGTTCAAATAAATCAGTTTCTGATTGCTGCCAATTACGAGGTTGGGAACACTGATGTGCAATTAATAAACCTAATAATTTGTCACCAACAATAATTGGTACAACTAAATTTGCTTTCACTGCAAAAGTTTCTAATTGCTGCAAATAACAATCACTTAAATTTGCTTGATAAATATTATTTACTGCTAGCACTTTACCTTGACGATATTTATCAGCATAATCCACTAAACAAGGATCGTGAAGGTTTACATTCATTGCACAGGGAAATCCTGCAACCACAGATTCAGCTAAAAAAGTACCTTGCCAATTCTCATCAAATTTATAAATAACTACACGTTCTACTTTTAAGGCTTTGCGGATATCTTGAACAGCTAAATTATAGATTTCATTAGGTTTCCAAGAACTCGATAAATGTATCGCCAAATTTTTTAAAGCTTGCGTATCCTGCAAATGTTCTGCCATCTGATTAATATTGGCATTCAAACTTTGAATCCCATCTTTTTCTGTCAATGATATGGGATTTTGTGAATTTCCCTGTGCCAGTTTTTTCAAAGCTTGATTCACTGCAATAATTTTGTCGATGTTACGACGAGCTAAAAGTGCAGCAATTCCACCTGCGAATATGCTTGTTGCCAAAGTTCCCAACCCTAATTCCCAAAGTAATTGTCTTTGAGGTGCAAAAAGAATTGCCTTATCTGTAATCAATAAAAAATTCCACTTTAAATCAGGGATGTCTGTCTCCCGTTGCCAGGGAATATAACTAAATAGAGCATCTTTCCCCCTATAATCAGAGGATGATAAATTCGTTATTGATTGATTTTTTAACTGATTTTTTAAATTTAATTGCTCCTTAGCAAATAATTCCTGTACATTCTTTCCCACAATATTTTTATCATTTGATAAAAATATTTTATTCGAGACATCAGTTACATAATATTTATCAGGAATCAGACGATTTTGTTTTAAAAATTTATCGAACAACTGGGTTTCAACTGTACTACGAATCACATAAATTATCTCTCCTGTAACTGTATCTCTAACAGGAGCAGAAAAATAAGTCTGGGTATTACTCAATTGGCTAATCACATGCTGATTGGTTTTTAATACAGATTCAAAGTAGCTTTCCTGACTTTGGTTCGGAATTGTCCCATCTTTAGACTGAAAAACCACATTCCCGCTTAAATTTAAAATCACAATTTGGCTATGAAACTTATTATATTTTTCATATTTTTGCAGAATCTGTTGCTTTTCCAAATAGGATAAATGGTCTCTAACTCTGATATTTGTCAGAAAATCTTGACTTGCCAAAAAATCTAAATCTTGCAAACGTTCCCTGATAAACAACTTAAGGTTTATCGTAATTTTATTTGCCTGATTATTATGGGAAGTTGCAATTTCTTGATTAAGCGATTGATTAATTGAAAGATATGTAATTGCTGCGATCGCAAATATTGGTAAAGTGCTAATAGCCACAGCAAATGCAATTGCCTTTGTCCGCAAATTGATATTTCCTAATAGTGGGAAAGCTCCTCGTGTTTCCAAATCATAATTAATCGGTTCACTAATTGATTTCGTCGAAGCATTTCTCTCTCGTCCTAAAACCTTTAAATCATGATTTTGCTTCTGATGCAAAGGTTTATTTTTGTTGTTATCTCTGACACGATTCAACATTGCTTTATCTCAATAAAATTATTTAAAATATCAAATTAGAAAAATAGTAGTTAAAAAATAGTCAAATATTACCCACCAAAGATAAATAACTATCTAAATAACTACTTTATTCAGGAGCTTCCGCAAAAATAAATGATCTAAATTTTGTCATTTTTTCTACTTGGACTACTCCAAAATTAGCCTATGACTCTATTTCATCGTCATTATCATTCAAAGATGTAATAACTTTCAACAATTGATCGCGAGTATAAGGTTTAGTAATATACGCATTTGCACCTTGACGCATCCCCCACAAACGGTCAATTTTCAACCTTTTAGAACTGCAAATAATAATTCCTAAATCTTGAGTAGCAGGGTTTTTTCGTAATAACCGACACAACTCAAATCCGCTCATTCCAGGCATCACAACATCAGTGACAATAATATTTGGTTTCTCCGTCAAAGCCATTTCAAATGCTTCCCTAGCACCTGTTGCTTTGATAATTTTATAGCCACTATCAGCCAGATAGTAACTCATTAATTCCAATTCACTAGGAGAATCTTCAACTATCAAAAGTGTTGGGGATAAAGTAATACTCAAAATATATTCTCCAAAAACTAATGTAAATAACCTACTTGTTGAAAAACTGTTTTTAAAAGTTGAGCTTTAGTAAATGGTTTGGTTAAATAACCCGAAGATTTCACCATTTTTGCTCGTGCTTTATCAATAAATCCACTTCTTCCCGTTACCATGACAACTGGAATATCTCGAAAAGCTGGGTGTTTGCGTAATAGCGAACACAATTCGTATCCATCCAAATTAGGCATGGAAATATCAAGTAAAACAATATCAGGTTTTATCCGCAGTATTTGCATTAATGCTTTGAGTGGATCATCTACACCAATAACATTAAATATTTCTTCGTCCAAAAATCCCTGAATTGCCTTTAATATTGTCGGACTATCATCAACACACATCACTTTATAAAGTGCTGTTTTCTTAACTTTCATCTCCGGTTGACTAGTTGGATGGTCGGTTTTAATTTGATTTAAACTATTACTATATTTATTATCTAATGGTACACATTGCGGTTCAATCAGTCCTCCAATTGTTGCTAATTCTCTCTGACTTAATTCTGAAAATAGGTGATTACCTGGTTGATAAACTGGTGTAACAAATTTGCTTAAACTATGGGAAAGCTGCTGATGGCTTTTTGCGATTACAGAAACATCAATATAACAAAACTTAGGTAAATTATTCAAAAAAGTTTGAGATGCAAATTCGTAAATTCCATCTCTCAATTTAAAATATGAATCCATCACTGCAATCGCTAATGCTTCTATGAGTTTTGCCGCTTGTGATGCAGTCAAGTATTGCTGATTTACTAACCAACATATCGCTAAATAATCTGAATTTTCTGTTCCTTCATCATCAATATTACTATCAAAAATTGTCTTGAGATGCTGATAAACCTCATTACTCAATCCCGGAATATCAGGTTTTAATTGCTGTATTGTTTTACAGAATATTTCCCACATATCCTGAGATTGACAAGCGTAAATTATTTTCCCTTCTTCAAAGTAGATTGACCATTGCTGCGAAATACCAAATACTTTCAAGCAGCCATTAACATAGTCTTGAGAAACTTTTTGCAGTAGTGATATATGTTCTATTGGCTGAGAAAACTTATGTCTGCCTATATTAATTGTATTCATGTACCCCCGATTAATTAAACAAGATTTTCTTCAAAAACAATAGTCAATAAAGATAGTAAATAATTATTTGCAGTACAAAATCAGCAAACACTAATTACTTGTTAACAGATTAAAGACTTTCATCCTTAGAAACTATTCACACTGCGATCGCATCATTATTTAAAGGTTATTTACCAAAACTATATTGTTAATTGAGAATGACAAAAACTTAACTCGAATAAGTAAACATTAGTGGCATTAACCAAGAATATTTTAGACAAGTAGGATTTTAGACAAGTTGATAAGTGATTAACTTACCATAATTGAGTTTACTATATCATCTGGTAAAAAAAAATAATATTTTTATATTTTTTTCTTGATAATTTGTTGAAGAAAATCAACACAAGTGAAATTACTTTGGATTATTTGTTAATCTTTTTGCTCCAGCAATCACTTACTTAGGGTTTGTACCTCTTCAAAATATTTAATCGTTTCTTATCTAGGATTAAAAAGTATAATTTTTAGCAAGTAAAATCAATCACCTCAATATAGTTGTAAC
>NZ_NTFS01000083.1 GCF_002289455.1 Brunnivagina elsteri CCALA 953 | reverse complement strand
CTCTAATTTTTACTTTGACCTTTGATCGAGTTCCGGTGACGCTGAAAGCTAGGGATTTACCAGATATTTTTACTGTTGATTTTAGTGGGAAAAAAGGCTGGATCACTGGGGAAATTTTGCCACCAGAAACCAGCGAAACCAGTTTAGTAGATAATATTCTGAAATTGGTGGTGAATCTCGCTGCCGATCAGGAACCAATTGATATTTACAATCCTGAACTTGATGGAGCGAAACTTCCAACAAATCAACCTGTGGGAAGATTGCAATTAAAGGATGATGTGATAATAAATGGTTTGTCTGTTTACAGTTATTTCCGCAACCTCAAACTCACCGGGTTAACTATCAGGACAAAGGAAATAGAAGTCCGTAAGCTGATACTACAAAACGATTTAGCGGTATTAGACCCCAGCAAACCGTTTCAACCCTTTGGTGTGCGACCAAAAACGAAAGCAAATTTGTACATTGGGAGTCAGGAAGTCTTTCAAAAACACTTGACTGCACTAACTATTCATCTGGAGTTAGAAAAACCCAACCCCAAGTGGTTAGAGATATATGCTGCTTATGATAGTGCTTATGATGTGGAAAACCCCGATCAATTTATTTTCAATCCAGGGAAATTAGCGGTCGCATCTCTGGGCAAAAAAATCTGGAATTCAGCTAACAATAACTTTAACCTCTTTAATAGCGCGGACATCACCCTCACTAATGAATTAGCAAATCTCAAACTTGATGCTGTCGCTAACACAGAACCTGTGGAAGCTTTCACCCCTGATAGTCAAAATGGTTTTTTACGTCTCCAACTAACTGAGAGTGATTTTCTCCATGACGAATACCCTACCGTCATAGCGCGTCAAGTTTTGGCTGCTGCGACAAATCAAACTATTTCCGTACCCGATCCTCTCCCACCAGAACAACCCACCACATCGGTTCAAAAAAGACAAGCAGTTATTGGAGCTTATTACAAAAACGATAAGAGCATCTTTAAAGTTACTTCTCCCAAATACTATGTTGAGTTTACAGACGAACCAATAATTCCCAAAGAACCTTACACACCCGTAATTCAGGAAATTTATCTCAAATACACAGCAGTAGCAGAGAAAAAAGATTGCCAGTTATTCCATCTTCACCCATTTGATGGATTTGCTAATTGGGATGAGAAAAAACCCGATTTTTTACCGCAATTTACCAATGAGGGGGAATTACTCATCGGATTGGAAAAACTCGATCCACCCACAGCGTTACCATTGCTGTTCCAGGTGGTGGAAGAAAGTGCTGACACAAATTTGTCCAAGACAGAAGTAGAGTGGTACTACCTCCAAAATAATACCTGGATTTCTTTAAGCGATCGCATCGTCAGTGATTTGACCAATGGGTTAATTACTTCTGGGATCATCAACTTGGGAATTCCTGAGAATATTAACAAGAATAATACTATCCTCGATCCCAATTTATACTGGATCAAAGTCAGTGTAAAATCACGTAGTCGGGCTATTTGTAAAATTATTGATGTTCATACCCAAGCTGCAAGGGTAAGTTTTACTGATTTAGGTAACGACCCCAACCATTTAGCTACCCCGTTACCATCTGGAACCATAGCCAAATTAGCTGTCCCCACAGCAGCAGTCAAAAAAATCGAGCAACCCTATAATTCCTTTGGTGGTAAGGTTAAGGAACAACCAAATCATTTTTATACCCGCATCAGCGAATATCTGCGCCATAAAGGTCGAGCTGTCACCATCTTCGATTATGAGCGGTTGGTGTTGGAAAAATTCCCGGAAATTAATCAGGTTCGCTGTATCAACCACGGACAGGTAGATACTAACAAGCAGTTTCAGGAACTGGTACCAGGTGCTGTGACTTTGGTGGTGATTCCGACACTTTCCCAGCATAGTAGCTTCCAGGAATTGGAACCCAAGGTAAATATTAATTTGCTAGAGAAAATTCAGGAATACTTACTCAGTTTAAGTTCTCCTTGGGCAGATATTCAGATTGTGAATCCCACATACGAGCATATTCAGGTGGAATTTACGGTCAAATTTAAATCACCATACGACAGTAACTTTGGCTATTATCGCCGGGAATTACAGCAAGGAATTACCAATTTTCTCACACCTTGGACAGTTGATCCCCAGGCAGAAATTCGTTTTGGAGGTGTTATTTACCGTTCTTCAGTTCTCAATTTTCTCGAACAGCAATATTACGTTGACTATGTTATGGATTTCCAACTACACCATGAAAATCAACGTGATGTCCGAGATGCGATCGCATCAACAGTCCGTTCCTTACTCACCTCGGTTTCCCTCACAAGCACTGGTCAAACCCACATCATTAATGAAGCAAGTACACTTACTACTAATCCAAAAATCTTCTCTGGAACTCTGGGTTATGAGGCATTAGGAAACATAACTTTACAACCAGGGACATGAACTAAACACTAGAAACAACAATCATAAACCCAATTTTTAACTATGTTAAGTACATCTGTGAATACAACTAACCTGAAAAATCGTAACGAACTCAAGAGTTTATTCAAAAATAATACTCATCTGTCAGCATCCCATTTTGCCGAATTGATTATTTCGCTGCTAAATAAAAAAGAGGATAAATTTCATGGGGTTTGGAAACCTGGACAATCCTACCAAAAAGGCGATGTTGTTCATTATCAAGGTGTACTCTGGGAAATGATCACCGATCAGGAAATCTGCGCCAAAGATGGAGAGGAACCACATAAAAATCATAACTGGAAATCGCAACTTCGGGAACTGGAACAGAAAGTAGATAAAATACGCTTGGATTTGGAAACCTTGAGTAAGGAATTTACTGAGTATAAACAGCAGATGGACTTGCGTTGGCAACAATTGCTGAAATACCTGACATTGTTGAGTTTGGGAATTGCGATCGCACTTGTGTGGTTATTTAGTAGTGCGATTTATCACCTCTTCTTTGCAGGATAAAAACCAGTATTTTTCCCCATTTCCCTTTCCCCCATAAAAAAACCATGCTGGAATATCCAAGTATCTCGAAACGCAAGCCGGAATTTCCCAATTACCTCAATTTTCAAACCCTACGGGAAATTGGGATTAAACACCTGCAAGCTCTATCTGGTAAACTCTGGACAGACTATAATCTGCATGATCCGGGTGTGACGATCTTGGAGGTGCTATGTTATGCTGTCACGGATTTGGGCTATCGTAATAACTTAGATATTGAAGATTTATTAGCACTAAATCCAGGCGATTCTCAACAAAAAGAGAATAACTTTTTTACCCCCGATGAAATCCTCACCTGTAACCCAGTCACCGTTCTGGATGTCCGCAAGCGTCTCATTGATATTCCCGGTATCCGTAATGCTTGGGTAGAAAAACTGACAGCAAAAGTCACAACTTATCATCCACCTATTTATATAGATTATGTAAATAGCCAACTGTTGCACAATCCTCCAAATGATCAAACCTCGGAGAATTCACCCTGTCTACATCCTCGTGGACTTTATACTGTTTATATTGACCTGGATCTGGCATCCCGCAAAAATGCCTGCGGACAGATTTTCCGTTCTTGGTCAGATATCCTCGATGAAGTTAAAGCGGTTCTATGTAGCTATCGCAATCTCTGCGAAGATGTTTACGATATTGTGGTTTTGGGTGAAGAAGAAATTGGGTTATGTAGCGATATTGAGCTAGAAACTAATGCTGATGCAGAAGATGTACTGGTAGATATTTATGTAAAATTACAGTCATTATTGTCACCTCGCCTAACTTTCTATACTCTACAAGAGTTGCTAGACAAAGGTAAAAGCATAGATGAAATCTTTCCTGGTAGACCTTCCGTGGGACAAGAAAGCTATAAGAGTCATGGCTTTATTGATACTGCCGAACTGGAAGCAATTACCCCACCTGAAGTAATTTATACCTCAGATTTATACCAGGAAATTCTGAAAATCCCAGGTGTAGCAGCAGTGAGGAGATTGAGCATTGCTAACTACATCAATGGTTTAGCTCAGTCCCAAAGTCCCTGGCATCTACAACTGACGAAAGGGTATAGTCCGGTTTTGGGGATTGAACGCTCAAAAATCACCCTATTCAAGGGTTTGCTACCCATTTCAGCAGAGGCAAATGAGGTAAAACGCCGCTATTATGAACAACGGGCTGCACATATCAAAGTCATCCGCAGGGATAATGAACTGAATTTGTCTGTACCGCAGGGTAGTTATTATGACTTAGCTGACCACTATTCAATTCAGCACGATTTTCCCCTGACCTATGGCATTAGCGAAGATGGGCTACCGGAAACAGCGACTAAATTACGTAAAGCTCAAGCTCTTCAATTAAAAGGATACCTGGTATTTTTCGATCAATTACTTGCTAACTATTTAGCCCAACTTGCCCATGTACGGGATTTGTTTTCTTGGGAGGTTGATGAACTTCAGACACAGCAGAATGTTCAGGTAAATCGCCAGCCAGAAAAATGGGACACCTATTTTAGTCAGGAGTTTGATTTTCCAGACAAATCCGCCATCCTTGGCGATGATCATAAATATCTCGACTCGATTCAAGAAGAACCAGAGACTTATAGCGATCGCCGAAATCGTTTTCTTGACCATTTGTTGGGACGCTTTGCCGAGTCCTTTGCTGATTATGTGCTGCTCAACTACCGGATGATCGAGGGAAACCGGGACAAAGTTAAGGATGAAATCAAGATTATTCACGACAAAGCCCAGTTTATACGAGACTATCCGACCCTGAGCCGCGATCGCTTCCGCGCTTTTAATTACTATAATTGCCAACAGGTTTGGAACACAGAAAATGTGTCGGGTTTCCAAAAGCGGGTTTCTCGGTTACTGGGTTTTGAAGATGTGCGTCGGCGAAATCTGTGTCATTATCAGGTAGATCAAGAACCTGGAAAATTTATCTTTACTTGTGGTGTGGGGGAGCAATCATTAACTAGCAAGCAAACATACATCTCCAGAAAAGAAGCTCAAGCTGACTTAGAGAAGTTTTTGCTATTTGCTCTACATGACAATTTTTACAAAGGTTTTACCTATCGTTACTTTTATCATTACGGCTGGGAAGTTGAAGTGAAATTAGTGGATGAAGACGAAACCATCATCGCTAGATATGAACCCTACTTTTTTTCCCAAGGGGAACGAATTGCAGCTTTGAACTTCTTAAGCGAACATTTGTCAAGTCTTTTTAATGTGACAGAAGAGGATAATACTGAAGAAAGCGTTGCCACCTCTACCATTTCCCAGGTGAGTATCATTCAAATTAAACAGATAGAAGAAGAGAATTTATATTATTTCCAATTAGAGATACCATCGGCAACAAGCGAAGTAATTAAGTTTCAAGGAATTCAACGTTACTTTTCCGCAGCACTTGCTCAAAAAGCAGCGATCGCTTTACTCAAACAAAAACAAATCGCCAATAAGCAAAATTATCGCCCAATTTTGTTTCGTCAAGATAATACTGCAGAAGGGGAAACCGCTATCCCCAGCAGTGAAACGAAATTTACCCACTATGGCTATACCTTAATTGATCACCAAGGAAAGGTATTAGCAGAAAGTAGCGATCGCTTCCCCAAAGAACAAGAACGGGAAACAGCACTACAAAACTGGTTAAGTTGTCTTAAATTTAACCCAAATCAATTTCAGCACTCAGATGAGCGGTTTTTGCAGGTTGAAGAAGTGACAGGAGAAATCTCTGGTTATCGTTTCCGATTAATTGACCGGGAAGGAGTCACCCTATTACAAGGTATGCAAATATTTGAGGATGAAAATACAACCCGCGATCGCTTTTATCAAGATGTGCTGGGTGTGTTATTTGAACCAGGTGCAATTGAACCAACTACGACTCAGGAAGGTTTTGGATTTCGGGTATTAAGCCAACCACGCAATCGCCGCAGTGCAGTTGCAACTTCTCCCCAATTTTATGCCTCGGAAAGTAAAAGGGATGCAGCGATCGAACACCTGTTTTTACTAGTACGCACAGCCCATCTCAATATTACTTGGACTGGATTAGAAAACTCGTCTGACCCTACCTATATCGGTCGAATTTACGACCAAAATCAGAATATCTTACTAGAAGCAAGCCAACGCCATACTACACCGGAAACCGCTTGGGAACAAGGCGATGTTTTAATGGAACTTGCTGGGGTGGAAGTGGAATTTTCCAAAGATGGCAAGTCAGATACCAAAAATTTTCGGTTAATTGATCCAGAAATTATAGATGTAGTGTTTTTTACCTTTTGTCTCCTTATACATAGCGAGTTACACCAACTAGCATCACTAGTTATACACTACCCAGAACTTTATAGTTGGGAATTAACTAATCGGGGAAAAGACCAAATCCTGGCTACTCATTACTACAACAGCCAAGAAGAACGAAATCAATCGATCCAAACGCTACAACAATTAGTTAACGATGAGGGATTTCATCTGTTGGAGCATATTCTCCTGCGTCCTAGAAGATATAGTCCACCTGACCTAACTTTTTGGTTGAAGTGGTTTCGATATATATCCAAAAAGTCTGACCTAACACTTTTCCTATGGTTCTTGAGCATTGCTTATTACCGATTCCAGACGGTCGATAATTTTTTAACTATCTGCGTTAACAGGGATGATGCTACAAGGGGAGAACCAACCGAGTTAACCTACCAAGACCCCTATTCCTTCTGGATTACAGTAATTTTACCCTACTGGTCAGAACGCTTTCGGGATATAGATTTTCGCCGATTTGTCGAACGCACCCTGCGACTGGAAGCACCAGCCCATATCGCCTTAAAAATTGCTTGGGTGAATGTGCAACAAATGCACGAATTTGAAGTTGCCTATCACGACTGGCTAAAGGAATTAGCTTTCGATGCTAACTGCGATCGCGCTTGTAATCTCACAGGGACGCTTAATCGTCTCCTGACAATTATCCCTAAACTGCGGAATATTTATCCCCAGGGTATTTTATACGATCCCCAGGTGAGTACCACCAAAGATCAGCCCATAATTCTCAACCAGACAGCATTAGGAACTGCAAACGATTAAAGCTATGAACACTATCAACCTCACTGGCTACCCCATCTTCATGCCTAATCAGGTGTTGAAGAATAATGACCTAAATAGCCTTGTCGAGTATCTTGACGGTCAAAATCGCCTCACCCGCACCCATCTGATTGGGATGGGAATTATTGCTGGAATGGAGGTAAGTAGTAGTTATGATGATACAAGTGCAAAAATATGCATATCACCAGGATGTGGGATTACTTCGGAAGGGTATGTTATTTCTTTTCCATCAATTATCAATCTAACCCATTATCAGAATGACACAACAGTAGCATCCCAATTATTTGCACTGAGCGAAGATGCGTCATCAGCTACACCTTCTCAATATCAGGTCATTGAGCTTTTTCAGGAAAAGGCAGATAAAGCGGTATCTCTGTACCAAAATTCGGGCGAGAACCAGCGTAATCCCCAAACAGTTGCAGATTTTATCAGCGATCGCGTCTTGGTGGTGGTGTGTGAAACTCAGGATACCCAAAGTGATTTTTGTTTACTTGAATATGACGAACTAAGTAAATACCGCAATTTTCGCTGGCGATTTTTTCTCATTCCCCGTGTCCCTCAGGCAGAAAATCCTCTGCGAATTAGTGCAGAAACCTTACTAACAAAAACTTATCAGATTCTGGAACAGCCTTGGAAAGGGTTTCCCCCTGAAGTAATTTTTGCTGCACGTAATCACTTTCTCCAAGAGTTTGATCAGGAGGCTAAAAAATTTCAAGATTTTGCTCCCCAGGTGCAGCGATTTGGCTATGTGGAAGCGAAAAACAGCGTTGATTTGACTGAAATTAAGGACTATCAATCTTTCCGGGACAACTACTACCAGATTTGCAAAAATGCGATCGCCGTAATTGGTAAGTCTTTTCCCAAGCTGTTTTGGCTGTTCTCTCCATTTTTGACTACTTTTCAACGGAATTTGCTAGAGGACTTTAAGCAGTTACAGGAAAACCTGGAAAAACGACTAGAGGACTTTAAGCAGTTACGGAAAAATGAAGCAACGGTTTCCTCAGAAAAAGTTGAACCTCCGGAACCCATCTATGCATTGCAATATTTTTACGATTATCTCAGTCAGCTAGTTGCTGCTTACAACGAATTAGCTGAGACTGCTTTTGACTTGATGGATGATTACCCCCCTGAAACTCGAAGGTTTCCCAAGTTTCTCATGTTGGGGCTTGTTCCATCAAAATCACCAGTAGCAACCGAACCGAATCAAGAATATACACTTACTTCCCCCTATCGCAGCCATTTTACCCAACCTCCGATTTACAATAGCAATCAGGTTCGCGCTCAACAAGTTCGCTATCTGTATGAACGCCTTTTAAAATTGTCTGCCAAAGAAAGTTTTTCTCTGCTACCGTTTTATGATACACCCGTAAAAATCACACCCAGTCAAGATCGATCCGCACCCCTAAGCAAACAAGCAATCCCCTACTACCTGGATTATTTCAACCTATATAAATACTGGAACTATGATGCTTACCGCAAAGGAAGAAGCGATCGCCATCCTGCTTATTTTCGCCCACAGCAGGAGTCGGCAGCAAATTCCCTTGTTTTCAATGATCTAATCTATCGGCTGGATGCCTCTAATTTTTATCGAATTGAGGGGCATATTGGCAAGGCTAACGACGATGCATTTAAACGGATTCAGGACTACAAACAACGATATAGTCTAGCCTTTGATGTCATTACCCTGAAACTTGGTAGCCAAGCTAGTCTCCAAGACCTAAATATTACTGGTCAATTTGATGATTTGGAAGCAGATTTTCGCCACATACAGACTGCTTTCCAAAAACTTTGGAATCAGTCTTCAAATGTATTGTCAAGCAATGTATTTTTGCAAACACTCAAACAGCATTTCTTTGATAAACCGGGTCTAACTGCCATCGACGACAGCCAACTATCTAATGATAATGATATTTTGGATATTGCCCGGAAAGCTGAAGCCTATGAATTTATCCAAGATGATACAGACCAAAAATTTAAGTTATATGTGCGAGAAGTAAATAATACCAATATTTCCCCTATTGCCCGTTACGTTACTCAAGTTCCCAACACTGAGGGAAATAGCCTCAACGACTTCAATGACTTGATTATCGATTTTTCCGGACTTGCTAGTGATGTAATTGAACAGGAAAAACAGCGTATCATCAACGAAATAGTAGACCGTCTTTCTCTACGTGAAGTTACTTGTGATTTAGTTATTGATGCATCGAGTAACACAGCAAAATATCATCTCCAGCTTTCCAGAAAAGATATAGTTAACCTACCATCTCCTCTTCTCCAGTATTCCCCAGTTTTACTTTCTTTGAATCATTTTCCTGCCAGCTTTAGTGGAGATGAGGAACTCACCGAACAGCAGGAATTTCCAGACTTTGAGACTCTTTATAGTTTATTGCGTGAACTCAAGCGACTGATCAAAGTTTATCGACAGCGATTGGAAAAACTAATGAAGTTGCATTTGTTCCCTAAATTTGCTCAACAGCATCCTGGTATGGAACATTTAGGTGGAGTACCGAAAGGTGGCACATTTGTTTTAGTCTATGTAGATGGCAAAGAAGTTGATGAACTGTTAGCTGCTGACAAAGAACCTGCAATTCATAAGTTACGCAGCTTACGCATGGAGGAGATTCAGAAATCAGTCGCTTTACCACCAGATTTATATCAAGAGAAAACCAGTAACTGGGAGAAGCTATTCAACGAATTGCGAAACCGGAAAGATATTGTCGTGGCAGATTTTTGTTTGCCTTACCGCTGTAGTAGCGACGCACCAGCAGTCAATTACATATTAGCGCGATCGCGTCCGATTATTTTGCTAGAGAAAACAGTTTTCTGCGAAGACGATGATCGCAAGTATGAGTTTACCCTGGAACCGGAGGGAGGTACAGTCAGGGGAAAAGGAGTTGTGTTTGAGGGTTCAAAACAACTTTTTCAACCCAGTAGCATTGATCAAGCTAGTCGGGATGATTTAGCCAAGGGATTAGAAGTGGCAATTACTTTTGCCTACGCAGTAGATGAAACCTACGATACCCTAACTATAACTGTTTATCCCCTACCAAGACCTAATTTATCAGTTAGCAATGGGCAAAAATTCTGTCACAATTCAGCACCTGTAGAAATTAATTTGGCTGATGGGACACCTGAAAATATAGAGTTAGTTCAGGTCAATATTAACGGAACAGAAACAAAAACTCTCAATCCCAACCAATATGCAACCGGAAGCGAACCAGAAACAGTCACAATTACAGCATTGATTCGCAATCTCCAAACCAAATGTGAAAATACCCTCACCCCCACAGTAGTAATTAACCCCCTACCAAAAGCTGAGTTATCAATCTTCGAGGGAGAAAACTTCTGTCACAATGCAGAACCCGTAGAAATTAAGCTCGCTGATGGGACACCTGAAAATATAGAGTTAGTTCAGGTCAATATTAACGGAACAGAAACAAAAACTCTCAATCCCAACCAATATGCAACCGGAAGCGAACCAAAAACAGTCACAATTACAGCATTGATTCGCGATCGCCAAACCAAGTGCGAAAATACCCTCACTCGCACAGTTACAATTAATCCGTTACCAAAAGCTGAGTTATCAATCTTGGAGGGACAAAACTTCTGTCACAATGCAGAACCCGTAGAAATTAAGCTAGCTGATGGGACATCTGAAAATATAGAGTTAGTTCAGGTCAATATTAACGGAACAGAAACAAAAACTCTCAATCCCAGTCAATATGCAACCGGAAGCGAACCAGAAACAGTCACAATTACAGCACTAATTCGCAACCAACAAACTCAATGCGAAAATACCCTCACCCGTACAGTTACTATTAACCCCTTACCGCAAGCTGATTTCCAAGCAGAAATTACCAATATCAGCGACAGTGGGTTTTCTGTGCGCGTCTTTGATATTCAACCAGCCGAGGAAACATTTTTTACCTTCGACTGGGAACATGACGGTATTCCCAATGTTAGCAACCCTGGTAACATTGAGTTCATCATCAGCTATAACTATGATCCTGATACTTGGAACGCTGATGCCGAAAAATCTATCACCCTGCGCGTGCAAACACCGCCTGAACTCGGTAGTTGTACTAGTGAGCCGGTCACAAAAACTATTCCTATTCCCCTTCGTGGCGTACAAGGATTTAATTTACTAACCATTAGCAATAATGAAATAATTAACACCACCACCCTGGAACGCGATCGCACGTTCAATGTATCTGACTTTAACCCCAACAATGAATATGCGATCGCATGTGTAACTATCCCCGCAACGGTAGGTAGTGTAATATTTACTTATACTGCTCCTAATGCGGATGCTGAGAACCTGCAAGCAATCGCTCCCCCCTACCTTCTAATCTGGCAACCAACTGTAGGCATCCATCAAATTACAGCACAAGCCTCTAGGGAAATAAATAGCGATCGCTTGGAGGGAACTGCTTCCACTGTGACTATTCAGATTAATGACGATAATAACGGCGAACCCGAACTCATCCCCAACGAACCTGAACCCAAATCGTTTACATTACCGAACCGCTTGCGTGTATTATTTGAGCCAAGCGATCAGGATATCAGCGAATTCAAATTGATTAATCACGAGGACACAATCAAACCAAGTCAGGTATTAGTTCTCGAACAACCCCATCTTGAAAAGTGGAGACAAAGGGAAACAACCAGAGACAAAAACTTGATTTTTTCAGCACTAACTAGGCAAAGTCAACTTGGTAAATTATTAGTTATAAGTGCAGCAAGCTTGCTGTTAATTGCCGGGTGGACTTACAGCATTGCGAGACAGAGCCAAAACCAACAAAACTCACAACCATCATCGAATTTGAGATTTTAAACACCTTCGCTTGCGTTCAGTCCAAGCTTGTATTTTTAGCAAACTCTAGAGACATAAAAACCGTCTTTCTCAGTTTAGTCGCTACCCACCTTAAAACATATTCTGCCAGAGGAAAATTATGAAAACGAACGAGAACCAAAAAAGTACAAATCATCAGCCAGCAGCACAAAAACCTTTTTTCGGGGCTACGCCAGGTCATGCTTTTTTCTCGGCAGAAAGGGCAGCATCTCCACCATTTTTCCAACCCAAGGCAATCTCACCATCAGCCATTCAAGCTAAATTTGCTACCAGTGAAGCAGAGGACATAACTCAGCCATTAGTGCAACAAATGCCCGCCTTTGAAAGCGAAATCACGGCGAATGGAGGGGTACAGAGAAAGCTGATTAACTCGCCAGCATTACCAATACAGGCAAAGTTCACCATTGGGGAGCCAGGGGATAAGTACGAACAGGAAGCAGATCGGGTGGCATCCCAAGTGGTGGAACAGATCAATGCACCAGTTTCAGCCCAGCCAACACAAGGAGAATCGTTACAGCGTCAGGAAGAACCGGAAGAGGAATTGCAGGCTAAACCTGAAATTACAACGCTCCAAAGGATGGAAGAAAAGCCGGAGGAACTTCAAGCTAAATCAACCTTACAGCTTCAGGAAGCGATCGCAGGAGGGGAAGCTTCATCGGATTTGACATCTGCCATTAATAGTGATAGGGGAAGTGGACAATCTTTAGAAGCAGGGCTGCAACGGTCAATGGGGCAGGCGATGGGGGCGGATTTTAGTGGGGTGAAGGTACATACAGATACTCAGGCTGACCAGTTAAATCAATCGATTCAGGCGAGGGCGTTTACCACGGGGCAGGATGTGTTCTTTCAGCAGGGGGAATATAATCCTGGGAGTCGAGGCGGGCAGGAATTGATTGCCCATGAGCTTACACACGTTGTGCAGCAGAATGGGGGGGGGCGCAAGCAAACCGTTATGCCAAGCAATAAAATACCGCAAAACATGATTCAGCCCCAATGGACTCATGCAGAAGTAACGAAAGAGTCTGGTGCTGCAGTTCATAAATATAAAACAAGTAAAAAAGGAGAGGTTAGCGTCAAAAAAGGTGGATTGTTGGGGGGAGGGAAGTTACTCACTGTTCCAAAAGGCGATTTTTTGTGGGTTGATCCTGAAAACAAGGAGGGTGAGTATGTTTTGGGAGCTTATCCACTAAAACAAACAAAAGAACCGAGAAAAGAAGGCTATATTAACGAACAAAACTTTAAAGAAGTTCAATGGTTTAAAGACGTTTTGCTAGCACGATCCTTACTTGATAGATATATAAACACCCATAAAGTACAGCAACACATCAAAGAAGAAAGCGAATTCCAAGAATCAACGAGACAAGGTATGGGGGGATTGTTTGCTGCGATAAACAAGAACAGAGACAAGGGAACGAAGGGATTTTTCGACGAAGGAGGTAAGATGAAGGATCCAATGCAAGATATTGAACATTGGAAAGAAATGGGAGAGAAATTAACAGTTAAACCTGAAAGCGAAGAAGGTGAATTGATTCCAATGACCTGTGATCAATCAACTGCGATCATTATTTCGACATTAGCGGAAAATGCAGACTTCATTTCATCTTTGACGGTGATAAAGCAAGGAGATCCCAAGCAGCATGGACATTGGTATGTGTTGGCCAATAGAGATCCTGAAGCGGGATCTCCTACATATGGTGAACGGTTAAATCCAGGGGAATTTATAATTGATATCTGGGGGTCATTGCGATTGAAAGAAGAAAATCCGGGCATCGAAACGGTTGTACATACGGCAGGTGCTAATGCCGTGTTTAATGCGGCAGTCATTACAAAAGATCAAGAGGGAAGAGGTGAGGAGTATGTCAAACAGAAAGAGGCTGAACAAAATATGTTGAAAGTGATGTTAAATGTAGGAAAAAAAGGGGAAGAAAATCAGTAAAAGTAAATATATAGTGCGATCGCTCTTGTCGGGTACGTTGATGAAATGTAACGCACCATGTTTTTATGTTTCTTTCTGTGCGTTACGCTGACGCTTTAGCATAGCCATGCCCGGAGGAGATTGCGAAAAAAGCGATCGCCTTTTATTCTCGAATCTTGAAACAACTGTTAATAGCTCAAATCAAATCACAGCATAATCTGTATATTGCCGCATTTCAGGCGCTTGAAATCCCAGCACAATATTTTCCTTTGGAATACCCTGCTCAACTAGCTCTTGAGCCACTCGCATTTCCGTCATATTCTGCTCAACCCAAACTTTTCCTTTTTTAATATCCAAATGTAAAACACAACCATAAACCCGCCGATGACCATCCCAGCCCACATTCATCACCTGATAATGATCTTGCTGCGTATCAAAAACTGTATAGCAATCAATCAGCCCATTCGCAATCGGAATTGCTGCATAATCTGTTAACAGCGACTGAATAATTTGACGATAAGAATCTAGGATATCCATTGCACGATTACCTCTTTGATCGGGTCATAAATAATCAATTTAATCTCATATCTTTCCAATGAGATTTGCGAAAACTCTCTCTTAAAAAAAGCTTCATAGGTAATCACGGGTACAGCTAAATATAGAATACGCATTGAATCAATAATTTCTAAAGCCAATCGGTAATTCAAAAACTGTCCCAGCGCAGCATGATAATCCGTCAACGGAGAATCGCCTAAGAACGTTTTGATCTCAACTGCAATCTTCTCCTGCCCCCGCTCTGCCGCTAATAACTGCTCCGCTCCTAAATCAATCTCAAACTTAGTGCCACCCACATCAAGGCGTAACGGATCATCCGTTATCAACCACTGCTCCTTCTCTAGAGCAATCCGAACCACAGCATGAAATTTGTCCTTAGCTGCCATTCTTGCTTTTCACCCTATCTTTACAACTAATTGTAATGCGATCGCGTTTCGTGGAACGATGGGATTTTAAATGCGATCGCTCGTAGGTTGGGTTGAGGCACAAAACCCAACAAACTCAACAAACTAGACATTTTTTGATGTGCGATCGCCTAATCTATAAAATTGATACAATGCGAGTTTTAATCATACCATTTTGCATACAGATAATTATTCAGAATATTTTGGTCTTTGCTCAGTAATATGTTGTTATTTAACAGAGCATTTGCCGTGATAATCCGGTCGAAAGGGTCACGAGTCCAAGTAATCGTTAAACTAATGCTAATAATATTATTAAAGTTTTTATTACATATCTTTAAGCCAATTTGCTCAGACAGATTAGTAATAATCACATCTGGCTCATCGGTAATACGTTTTATCTCATATAAATACTGTAGCTCTAATCGAACAATTGCCGAAACATAAACTTCATTGTCATTGATTAAAGTTTTAGCAATATCAGTTAATTTATCTGTCAAACCAGAATATAGCCATACTACTACATGAGTATCAAGATAAATCAATATTAAGCTCCTGCTCCCAACTAATATTAACTAAATCATCTGGATTTCCTTGAATAACATCAGCTTTAAAAGTCAAATTGCTCAGTTTATCTTTTTTTTCTACAGGAACAATTTTTAACAACTTTCCATTTTTGCTGATTTCTAGTGGAATACCTGTTTCTAGTACCTCATCCAGCAGACGATCAATATTATTACTCAATTCCGATAGTGTAACCTTCTTCATTGTGTTCCTTAAAGATTCACATTGTCTTATGAGTGTACATATCATAGCAAAAATTCTTCCCGAACCCTGAAGATGATTATGGAATGTAGCAACAATGTCTCAACGTCGATAGTTTTGTCGATGTTGTTGAAAGCTTGCGCGAGGTAAGTCGTTCGCTTTTGCGGTTTGAGTAAAACTACATTTGGCACGGAATGCGATCGCGCAAATTTGGTTGTTATGATGCCATTGGTTTGAGAATGCGAAAAATTATATATTTTTAGCGCGATCGCACGTAGCGACTGTCTTAATAGTCTTGCTAATTCGTAGCTTACCGTAGGTATCGCTCATATATTATGGTGGTTGATGAGATTGCGATCGCTGATCTTGAAGTGCGATCGCATAAAACGTATAATCCTATTTCCTATTTTCCCTATGAGCAAACAACGTCACATAATTGGACGAACTGTACTAGAACTCGATACCAACCAATTAGCTGATGTATGGAGTTTACAGGAAGATGTGAGTCGCTTGTTTCAGCAGCAGGGTTTGGAGGAAATAGCGCGTTTATTCGACCAATTGGTAACAGACGAGGAAGTAGTACGATTAGATCAACTGGTAGTGGAAATTGGCTACATTGATCGCCGATTTTTAGCTGATGAATTTATACATAAATTACTAGCTGCTCTCAGGGAGGCTTTAGGCGATCGCTTGACGGATCGGTTACTCCACCAGTCAGCAAATGAAAAAATTATCTGCGATCGCACTGGTTCAGATTGGGAGGTATTGCTATACTTTTTACGCTTTGGTCGTCTGCCTTGGTGGTGTCCAAATCACAGTTGGCAATCCTGGTTACCGCGCTGGTCAGCAGTCATGCAAAGTGATACCAATTGGCAACAAAATCTGCGGAAATTACTGATAAATCATCCAGCCACACAACAACGCCTAGTTGAACAGTTCCCAGAATCCTTCCGGCATCAGCTAATATTGCAGTTACAGCCCACCTGGATAAATTGGCACACCCTACTGACCCAAGCAAAACAATTGGTACAGTCCTTGGAATTGGGTAGGGATGCTGGGCGATACCTAGAGCGGCAAGCTTGGCTACTACTGCTAGAGGAAATTCGTACTGATAACGCGCCGACAAGACCATTCCCCACCACCTGGAATGGCAGATGGTTAGCACAACTCATGCAAATGGTAGATAAGAGGCAGAGGGCAGGCGAGCAGGGAGCAGGGGAGGAAATCCTTTGGCAAAGGCTACGCACTAATATTGATGCGGTATCTCCTGGGGAAAGAAATCTGTGGTTGAGTGCCTATAATCAGGTGCTAAATATGGCAGATATGGCAGCGACTTCGCCAGCGCCAGAGAATAGCCCAGCGCGTCCTCAAACAGATTGGGAAGTATTACTGTACTTTTTACAGTATGGTCGTTTACCTTGGACGCAAAAATCAGAGGATTATCAAGACTGGCTACCCCGTTGGGAAACTGTCATCCAAACAGAAACCGCTTGGCAGATGCCTTTACGTGAATTACTGAGAAGCAATGTAGTAACACGACAAAGCTTAGTCAACCAGTTACCAGAAAGTTTACGACATCAGATCGTATTGCAGCTACAGCCAATTTGGACGAATTGGCACACCCTGCTAGTACAAGCTAAACAATTAATGCAGTCTTTGAACCTAAGAAGCGATCACTTGGTGGAGCAAGCGTGGCTGCTACTTTTCACTGAAATTGGCACAGATAACACACCACTTAGACCCTTACCAATAGAGATTTGGACTCAGAAATGGCTAGTCCAGTTAGTCCAAATCTGGCTAGAAACACCAGAATTTAATCGATTTGAACAAGTCGAATTAACACAGGAAAAACGTTTTGATTCTCCAGAAACCACAAGCCAAGTCTTATACCAAAACCTACGTACTACCATTGGCACATTCCCAATAGCCGAACATTCCCCTTGGTTGAGCGCACTCGATCAAATCCCAACAACTACATCAAATAACATTTCACTATCGGGAAACTGGCGGGAAACTCCAATTTTGCAGGCTGATAACAACTCCGTATTATCAAGCGACGAAGAAACTGCGGGGCTGTACATCTCCCAAGCGGGGCTGGTGTTGTTGCATCCGTTTATACGCTTATATCTGGAAGCAGTCGGGTTATTGGATGGTGAATCTTTTCGCGATGAATCGGCACAACAAATGGCGATATACTTACTGTATTACCTAGCGACAAAGCAAACCGATGCACCCGAATACGAACTGGTGTTACCAAAATTACTCTGTGGCTGGTCGCTAAATCAGCCAGTGGTGCGGGGGTTAGATTTACCATCATCAGCACTAGAAGAAGGTGAAAAACTATTACAAACAGTCATTACCTATTGGCAAACCCTGAAAAGCACTAGTCCCGATGGACTGCGGGAAGGCTTTTTACAACGGGAGGGTAAACTCACACGTAGTGGAGACGGAAACTGGAAACTCCAAGTCGAACAACAGGCGGTCGATATTTTGCTGGGTAGCCTGCCCTGGGGACTAAGTATGGTAACTTTGCCCTGGATGGAGGGACTTTTGATTGTGGAATGGCACTAAGGAATGAGGATTTAATAACCTACAACTTTTGATTTGATTTGGAACCCACATTCCGCACCTCAACTGTCACAATCGGTAATCACTGAAATAAATCTATCAAATAAGAATAAAATAATACTTTTTATTGAATAAAGACATCACAAAACAGGTAATTGCCTTGATTTAAGCTAACCAACTGATTCTCAATAAGTAGCAATAATGGGGAAATATATGTTTTGTTATAATCGATAAATAAACATCTATGCTTGCTTGTGGTTATTGATAGCATCATTGATAAATAAGCATGTAAAGGAATATAATTAGACATAGTTATTTAGAGCTATTAATATAAAAAAATAGCTAAACTATGCAGAATTTAATAATTATAAAAAAGGCAATTTTAACAATAATTATGTGACTATTTGATAGTAACGATGACAATCTTGAGGAAATAGCTTCAGAATAAAATCTCTATCTTGATTCCAATTAGAAACTTGTGTTTGATGATTAAAGGTAACAAGATGAATTGCTTGAAAACCCTGAAATATCCACTTTAATGTAGGTAATCGATCACGGGCGATCGCAAATTACAAGAGAATGAAACCCTAGTGTTTTCAAGAGTTATAGGTCACAAGATGAAGGTAATATGTGAATTGAAATAAGGGAATAACTTCGTAGGTTTTTAGCAGCTTTTTTGACAGCAAGTTCTATCGACAGGAATTTGGGGAAGTAAACTAGGAGTTGGTTGATTGTGACGCTTAGAACTAACTGCTTGAGTCATAAATTCCAAGACATTTCGACGTTGGGACTTTAGGGTAGTAACAACGGTCAACATTCTAGCAACGAAATTACTACCAGCTTTTGTTTGAGAACCAAAACTGGTACGTCTC
>NZ_NTFS01000082.1 GCF_002289455.1 Brunnivagina elsteri CCALA 953 | reverse complement strand
CCCTTCGCGTGATAGTGTTGGTAAGTATATGAGAAAGAAGATTTTATTTTCTGGAAGTTCCTAATCATGTTTATTTCCAGATAAACCCGATTTCTCTCCTAGTACTCAATGCAGAGATGACCCTAGAAAAGCTCTTTGCAATAAATACTTCAACAATTACCTTAAATAAAATTAGCCCACCTACGTGGGCTTTATTGGACTTAATTAGAATTTATACATATAGCCCCAGGTCTTAACCTGTAGGCTATTATCAAGCAAAAACCTAACTCTGTGTCACAACTTCCTTATCCTTAGCCAAAAACTTCTCCAACTCAGTCAACGCATCCGCATCAACCTTTGTCTGCATCGGACAGAATTTTGGACCACACATCGAACAAAATTCAGCAGTCTTATAAATATCTGCTGGTAAAGTCTCGTCGTGATATTCCTTCGCACGTTCCGGATCGAGGGATAACTCAAACTGGCGGTTCCAATCGAAGTTATAACGGGCACGTGACAATTCATCATCCCTATCCCTCGCACCTGGTCGATGACGGGCTATATCTGCGGCATGTGCGGCAATCTTATATGCAATTAACCCATTACGCACATCCTCCGCATTCGGTAATCCCAAATGCTCTTTAGGTGTCACATAACACAACATCGCTGTACCGTACCAGCCAGCCATCGCAGCCCCAATCGCGGAGGTAATATGGTCGTAACCCGGTGCAATATCTGTCACCAAAGGACCAAGTACGTAAAAAGGAGCCTCTGAACACTCTTCCATCTGCTTTTTGACATTAAACTCAATTTGATCCATTGGCACGTGTCCAGGACCTTCTACCATCACTTGGATATCATGTTCCCAAGCTTTGCGCGTAAGATTTCCCAGGGTTTTGAGTTCGGCAAGTTGCGCTTCATCGGATGCGTCATGGGTACAACCGGGACGTAATGAATCACCTAAGCTAAAGGATACATCATATTTTTTGAATATTTCGATGATGTCGTTGAAGTGGGTAAAAAGCGGGTTTTGTTTGTGGTGATGTAGCATCCAACGTGCCAAAATACCACCACCACGGGAGACAATACCTGTAAGACGGCTTCTCACTAAAGGCAAATGTTCGATTAAAATACCCGCATGGATGGTTTGATAGTCTACCCCTTGCTGGGCATGTTTTTCAATGATGTGGAGAAAGTCGTCAGCAGTGAGATTTTCGATTGTGCCGTGGACGCTCTCCAATGCTTGATAGACTGGAACTGTACCAATGGGAACCGGGGAAGCTTTAATAATTGCGGTACGAATTTCATCTAGATTTCCCCCTCCAGTGGATAAATCCATGACGGTATCAGCACCATATTTGACTGATAGTTGCAGTTTGGCAACTTCTTCGTTGATATCTGATGAGTTGGGAGAAGCACCAATATTGGCGTTTACTTTACATCTGGAGGCAATACCAATTGCCATTGGTTCTAAATTTGTGTGATTGATGTTGGCAGGAATTATCATTCTTCCCCGTGCAACTTCATCACGAATTAAGTCTACAGGTAAGTTTTCCCGTTTGGCGACAAAGTGCATTTCTTCGGTGATGACACCTTTACGAGCATAATGCATTTGAGACACATTACTTTGCCCGCGTCGCTTGGCAACCCATTCTGTTCGCATAATAATTATCCTTAATAAACGGCTTCCCTACGCTGGTATTACCCAGTCTCAGGTGTTAAGGGTCTATTCTCAGCCTGTTTTTTTTTCAGGCACCCCTAGCATTTATTATTGTTGCAGGTTTTTGGGTAAATTATCAATTGGTTATGGGTGAGTGATATGAATCTTGATATTTGTTTGGGGTTTGGTATCTGAGAGCATGTTTGAAAAGTTTGGGAAGGTATAATTTGTAATTCTGAGTGGAGCTTTGCGGAACGTTCGTCAGCATGACATAGAAGAAGACTTTTCAAACAACCTCTGAGTAGAGATATATATATTTGGAATTGGGAGATTTTTGTAGAAATACAATACATTATGTCTCGATATTTTGGATTAAGGATTTCCAGAAAATAAAATATCTCAACATAGACTCATCAATCGTATCATTCATGAGGGAGGGTGGGGAGACCCCACCCCTACTACAACAATTTGGAATCATTTACTTCTTGGTGTTCCCTTATTTGCGATCGCATTAAGTAAAAAACTCTCTTTCTTGAGTATCTTTTTAAAATTGAGCAATAAGCAGAGCTTAATGCGGTCGGTATATCGCACTCACAGCAAGTTCCTATCCAAATAATAACGCAATTGTAAACATGAGATAATACAAATAAACTAAATTCATCCCTTTATCACAAACAATTGCTTTCATAACTCAGCTTATTTAAAAATCAAATGCGATACATAATTTTGTATAAACCATATGGTGTCTTGTGCCAGTTTACGCAAGATACACCAGAACGGGAAACTTTGAAAGATTACATTAATGTTCCGGATGTTTATCCTGTTGGCAGATTAGATTGGGATAGCGAAGGTTTAGTTTTGTTGACGGATAATGGACAGTTACAACACCGTTTGTCAAATCCCAAATTTGGACACGATCGCACTTATTGGGTACAAGTTGAACGGATTCCCGACGATGTAGCTGTAAATAAGTTGCGAAATGGCATCGAAATTCAAGATTATCGAACTAAACCAGCAAGGGTAAGCTTATTACCAGAAGAACCAATTTTGCCCGAACGAAATCCCCCCATCAGGTTTAGAAAAAATGTACCAACGGCATGGTTAGAAATAACTTTGACTGAAGGCAAAAATCGCCAAGTTCGCAGAATGACTGCTGCTGTAGGTTTTCCGACACTGCGTTTGGTACGCTCTAGTATAGTACACCTCAATTTAAATGGATTACACCCCGGTGAATGGCGTGACCTCTCATCCGCAGAAGCGAAATTGCTGCATAATATTGCTTTTATGAGCCGTATAAATAATTAGAAAGTCAAATCTAAAATCAAGTGTTTTTATATTCAGAAATTTAAATCTTTTTTAATCTTCTCTTAAATTTTTCCGTGAATATTCAAGTAAGTAGACTAGCAAACACCAATTTACCTAAGTTTTAGGGTATCTAATATAAAACACCACTAGGATGTGATTTATGTCATTGCAATTATCCCAATCGTTTCAATTTTATTTTCCAATACCAACTTTTACAATAAATGACCAAAAAACTGTATAATATTTTTCTTTAATCAATTATCATCAGTTTTCTTTATATATCTAATTGCTTTGGGTGCAGGTTTAATTTTTATGAATCGTCAACAGCCGTCTAGCTGGCATCAAATCTGTCAAGAACAAGATAATATTGTGTCCCTAACACCCCATCACTTGGAACTTGTGCCGGAACGAGTTTTAGATAACAAGCTTCGTCCAAATGAAGTTTTGCAGCATACTCAAGAACAACTTTTATGGTACCGTCAACTCTACGAACAACTGCCTTCGATTTATTTCGTACTAGATAGTAGTGGTATAGTTCTATCTGTGAATAGGTTTGGTGCGGATTTGTTGGGTTTCACCCCATCAGAATTAATCAATAAACCTGTTTTTGATTTGTTTGCGTCATGCGATCGCACGTCACTAGCAGATGCTTTGATTAGTTTGTTTAAAATGCCTGCTACAGCCCCAACTAGCAATTGGGAATTTCGTTTAGATTGCCGCCAGAGTAAAATAAAATGGGTCAAGGTTGTCGCCAAAATTTTGCCGGGAAATGAGCAAAATCCCCTGATTCTCTTGGTGTGCGAAGATATTACAGACCGCAAACGTTCTGAGGATGCTTACCAAGAAAGCGAAGAACGCTTCCAAAATATGGCAAATACCACACCAGTGATGTTGTGGATGTCGGGATGTGATGGTTTATGTAACTTTTTTAACCAATTTTGGATGCAATTTACTGGACGCACCATCGAGCAAGAAAAGGGTATTGGTTGGATTGATAGTGTATATCCTGATGATAAGCTTAAATGCTTACAAACCTATTATTCCGCATTGAATACCCGCACGAAGTTTCAGATTGAATATCGTCTGCGTCGTGCAGATGGGGAATATCGCTGGATTTTGGACACAGGAACACCCAGATTTATCCCCAGTGGAGAGTTTGCTGGTTACATTGGCTGTTCTATAGATATTACCGAACGAAAGACTGTTGAGGCTGCTCTTAAATCAAGTCAGGAAGCTGCAAAAGCTCAAATCGACGAGATGGACAGGTTAAATCGTCTCAAAGATGAATTCCTGAGTACAGTATCCCACGAACTGCGGACACCTTTAACAAATATGAAAATGGCAATTCAGATGTTAGGGATTGCCTTAGGTTTAGAACAAAGTCTATTAGTCGAAAATCCCAAGTTAAAAACCCCTGATTCTAAGGCATCTCGGTACTTCCAGATATTAAACAACGAATGCGATCGCGAAATTAATCTGATTAATAATTTTTTAGATTTACAAAAACTCGATATAGATTCCAAACCTTTAGTACTGGAAACCGTAATTATTCGGGAATCGTTAATGCGGATTGTGGAGTTATTCAAAGCACGTAACCGCAACTGCCGTTCCAACCTGCAAATCCATGTTACCCCAAATCTTCCTCCCCTCGTGTGCGATCCATTCAGCTTGGAGCGCATAATTATGGAATTATTAACCAATGCTGCTAAATTTAGCCCAGCAGATCAAGAAATTATTATCACAGCCCAATTAAAATCCCAAAACATCGAATTTCAAGTTATAAATACTGGTGTCGAAATCCCAGAATTAGAACGCGATCGCATTTTCGATAAATTCTATCGTATCCCCAGCAATGACCCTTGGAAACAAGGTGGTACAGGTTTAGGGTTAGCATTAATCCAAAAACTCACCAGATATCTGGGAGGAACTATCGAAGTCGAAAGCAATTCCAATCTCACCTGCTTCACAGTTTTGCTACCGTTAAGAGGGGAATAGTTCATTCCATAGTTCCAAAACTGCTCGGTTAAGAGAACTCCACAGAAAGAAATGCTCTTCGGTCATTCTGTAGCTTGCTACTTACAGAAGCCGCTTGCGCGTCTACCCGCAGGGTGGAACACGCGCTGAGTCGCAAAGCGACACGCTGCGCGAACGCGTTGCCGCAGGCTAGAATCTCGCGGAGATGCTGAGTCCCAAGGGGACACGCTACGCGAACGTTCCTCAGCATGACAACACAGGATCATTCATTTTGTGCCTTACTCTAAGATAAATAAATTGACATTTAAATCATGTAGAGACGTTGCAGTGCAACGTCTCTAAAAACCTAAAATTATTACAAAAAATCCTTAACCGACAAGTATTTGGAATGTTTCCTTTCTTACCAATATCCAATCTCCAATCCCCTTTTTTCTAAATAAGCTTGCGGATAGCTAGTATCTCTAGCTACCATGCGTAACAAAGCAGAATGCCACAAAAATTCATTCGTGAAACCACAAAATACAATCATTGGTGTACCCTTGAGTATGGTTGCCAATTGTGGCACTTGTGATATTTGGTGGACTAGAAGCACCTTGGAACCGGAATTAAGGAATTTCCACAATGCTGATTTGCCCTGATTGTAAATTCGATAACCCTAATCAAAACAAGTTTTGTCAAAGCTGCGGCACTTCACTCACCGAAAAAGCCTGTTCCGCTTGTGGAAGTGATGTGCCTGTTAGTGCAGAATCATGTCACCACTGTGGTGAGTTTTGTGGAACCGTTTGGTTAGCAATTGTGACCAAGGATGAAATTTCTACCACCAAAACAGCAAAACTTGTAGAAGATTCTCTAGAAACCCCCATAGAGGAAAATAGTACTTTTATTCAAATACCTTCCACCATCAAACCACTTTCAGCCGAGGTGGGAAATATAAGCGATCGTGAATTTACTCCTCACTCAAGTCCAGTTCTTACAGTTACAAATTCTTCCCCAGAAATCAAATCAGTTTCATACCTAGATTCACAGAAGCGTTATAAATTACTCGACTCTTTGCCCAGCGATGCTGATATGCAACCTGGAGAAGAATTTTGCGTTCGAGTACTCGACTGTAACCCGTATCAAATTACGCCATTGATGGCAGCTTTTATAGGTTCAAATAACTCATCTACAACAAAATCTAGTGCCAAACAAACCGAAGTATCGGGTATTCCGGATTTTGCCAAACCCTATCTAGCGCTACATTCCCAATGCCATCAAGAAATTCCATTAATCCACGATGCTTGGACATCAGGAAACTTACAAGTTATTCTGCTGGAAAATCGCTCTAATTACCAGTATTTACTAGAACTTTGGCACGATGATAAAACAACATCGCTACAAATTGTCCATTATTTTTTACAGATGAACAAACTATGGGAAATTTTGGAACCCCTCAATTGCCGACAAAGTTTGTTGGAATTATCGAATTTACGCTTGGATGAAGACCAAGTATTAGTACTAGAGAAGTTGTATAAAGAATATCCATGTTCTTCTATATTTGATACCTTAGAAAATGGAAGAAGTTCCCAGATAGAAGCTAAAACTCAACCCGTAACTATCAAATCTTTAGGTAAGGTTTGGCACTCACTCTTCAGTCAATCACAACGAACCCAATTTGGCGCGTTGATGCAACTACTAGAGGATTTGGAGAGTGGTAACATCCAAACAGTCGAACAAATACAGCTACACTTGCGAGCGATCGCATCAGAATTACAACCTAATCCCCCAAACAAAATTGATGACGACGAAAACAGTGATGTAACGGTTACGCTGGTATCAGACCCAAATACTGTGGCACATACTGTTCTACAATTCGAGGAATCGGAGGAGAATGAGAATAAAAGCGATGATATGCCTACAATCGTTCTCCCCATGCAGTTAAATACCCTCGATCACGTAGGATTAACCGATGTTGGTCGTCAACGCGACCACAACGAAGATTATTTTGGTATTGACACAAAAATTAACAAAATCGAATTACCAAAAGCACGTGCGATCGCAGCACGTGGTTTATATGTTCTTTGCGATGGGATGGGGGGACATGCGGGAGGTGAGGTAGCCAGCGAATTAGCCGTTCGTACCCTGCAAAAATACTTCCAAACCTACTGGAATTTTAACCATCTGCCCAACGACGATATTATTCGCGAAGGAGTACGTCAGGCAAACAAAGCGATTTACGACCTCAACCAAAAAGACTCGCGATCCGGTGTAGGACGTATGGGTACAACCTTGGTAATGATGTTAGTCCAAGATACCCATGTAGCAGTTGCTCACGTCGGTGATAGTCGCTTGTATCGTCTGACACGCAAAGGAATCGAACAAGTCACCATCGACCATGAAGTTGGGCAGCGTGAAATATTACGGGGAGTCGAACCCAATATTGCCTATGCTCGTCCCGATGCTTACCAACTCACCCAAGCATTAGGACCCCGTGACGAGACTCTAATTGACCCAGATATTCAATTTTTCCAAGTAGGTGAAGATACTTTATTTATCCTTGCTTCCGACGGATTATCAGATAATAATTTACTCGAAACCCATTGGGAAACTCACTTGCAACCCTTACTTAGTTCTAATGCTAACTTAGATAAGGGAGTACGCGAATTAATCGACTTGGCTAATAAATACAACGGTCATGATAACATTACCGCCGTACTCGTTAGAGCAAAAGTACGTCCCAATATCGAACAAGGAACTAGAGAGTAGGAAAGTTACCAGTAATTAGTTAGGAATATGGATTACATAAAGTGTAAGTATTAAGTATGACTTTCCTTCCTATCCCGGAATCACCCCCCTTGTAAAGGGAGGAAACTAGGAATCCAGTCCCCTTATAAAGGGGGAAACTGGGAATCCAGTCCCCTCCCCTTAATAAGGGGAACCACTTGCGTGCGGGGGTTTCCCCCGTTGAGCAAAGTGGTGTGAGGGTTAGGGTGGGGTTCCATATTTTATTCATTCCACAATTACTAATAATTTAGTCTTAACTTCCCTCTCTCCCTTTTTCCATTCACCCTTTTCCTCTACCCTTCCCCTTGAATGTGGTTATCCTTACCCTACTAGAACCGCAACAAAAAAAAACACTCCACCAGTGGAGTTTTACAGGCGAATCCCTAATTCGCATCGGTCGAGCAACTGATAATCATATTGCGATCGCAGATGATTTGGTTTCTCGTCATCATCTCGAACTAAGACGAGTTGATGCTAATGGACTAAATAAAACTTGGCAAGTTGTGAGTACAGGTATCAATGGCACCTTTCTCAATGGAGTCTTAGTGACTCAAACCCAACTTCCCGACAATTGCCTATTACAACTAGCAAAGGGTGGACCATTACTCCAATTTCAACTCGAACAACAAGTTCCCATTCCCAATAATCCTGTCAGCAGTCGCACCCTTTGCAACCACGAAGGCAACAAACCCAATAATTTATTTTGCGTTCATTGCGGTCAACCGATCAACGTCCAGCAAACAATACGTCATTACCAAGTTTTACGAACCCTGGGACAAGGTGGTATGGGAACCACATACTTGGCATGGGATGGAATTGGAAAAATTTCCGGACATCCCCAACTATTGGTATTGAAACAAATGAATGCTGATATGGCAAAAATTGCCAAGGCACAAGAACTATTTGAACGGGAAGCAAGTACCTTAAAATCCCTCTCCCATCCCGGTATTCCCCAGTACTATGACTTTTTTGTCGAAAATGGGAAAAAATATTTAGCAATGGAATTAGTCCACGGAGAGGATTTAGAAAAAGTTATCTATACAAGAGGACCTGTTACTCCCAGTCAGGCTATTAGCTGGATGATTCAAACTTGCGATGTACTTGATTACATTCACCAACAAGAACCACCACTGATCCATCGCGATATCAAACCTGCAAACCTAATGGTGCGAAGTTCGGAAAACCGCGTTGTAGTCCTTGACTTTGGGGCAGTCAAGGAGATTTCCAGCGTACCCGGAACCCGCATTGGTGCAGAAGGTTACTGCGCTCCCGAACAAGAGCGCGGACAACCTCTAACCCAATCAGATTTATATGCGATCGGTTCAACACTGATTTTTTTACTTACAGGTGAAAGTCCATTCAAATATTATCGCCAGCGTGGACGCAGCTTTCGATTTGAAATTGCAAACATCCCAACGATTACTCCGCAATTACGGGAAGTCATTGACCGTTTGACTGAACCTCTGCCACGCGACAGATATCAAACCGCTCAAGAAGTCATAGCGGCTTTGTCCAATTGTAAATAATTATAAGAATTGGGAGTTAGGGGTTAGAAATTAGAAGCTAGGAAAAAGTTAGATTTTTATGAAAGTAGATGCTTGCTACGCAAATCACTTCATTACTCCTAACTCATCACTTCTAACTCATCGCTCCTAACTAAAAATTCCCTAGTCCTCTTCATCCCAAGTCTCAACAGACAGGAGGTCGCCAATCGGGTCTTGCATGGTAAACCCAAAGTCTAGCAGTTCCTGTTTCCAGTGCTGCCAGTCATTTCCAAAAAGCAAGGCGATTTTCCAAATACTGTCTGTTGGCTTAATGATCTGAGAGTCTACAAGTGATTGCACATTACGTTGCAATTTCACCATTGGGTGAAGTACTTGCTGAGTCATAACCTAGATTTAATTCCGATTTTGTTTGAGTAAATACTTGAAATCAAAACTGCTTTCCTTTACGGAAGTATTGCCTATACGTAGAGTATCTTACCTTTGGCAAAGCAAGTCTTATTCTCTTTAACTATACCATATGTCATTCAATGCTGTTAGCATTAAAATTCGGTTTTGTACGGTAATCACTACCAAAGTTGGGAATATTGTTCAAGTAATCATTGGGTTGAGTTGGGAAGAGAAGCAGTCATTAGACTATTTGCAAATATTTCTGCATTGTCCAAGACGACCTCTAAATGTTTACTTGTTTTATTTGGGTCGATGTGCCTGATTGTAGCCAAACCCATAGAAAAATCTTTATATATAGGTTTTTTTGGAGCAACTGTAAACTTTAAGTTGAGTTTAGGTTTTATCGTTTACGGTTAATTGTTCCTTAGCTTATCGCAAACATTTGGGAATGGAAACAATTCGTTGGTATCTTCATAAAAATTTAAGATTTGTGGGTATTGGGGTTTAAGTCGCTTGATGGGGAATCTTAGCTGATTGTTGGCGTTAGTCGTGCGATACAGCACTTCCGGTAGCTATGAGGTACATGCTCAAAGCTGAAAGCCATGATTAGAACGCAACTGAGGATAACAACTGTATTGTGTAATAGCCGGAAGTGCTGTAAGCGGAGCTTAATGCCAAGTATCGCACCTGAGATATGGTGTTTCTCGTTTGGATGCATCATAAGTCAGGGCAAACAGCCGTTTGCCCCTACAATATTCTTGAAAATCAGGGTAAATAATCGCGATGAGGTAACTGCGAACAAGTGCATCAAGTCTATTTGAGTTTGAGGTTGAATAGATTGCGATCGCATTTAGGCTTGAAGTGGATATATTGCGATCGCACTAAATTTGAGGTGAGTTATGTTGCGATCGCATTGAGTTCCCAGAAAATAGGAAATAAATATACGGGTAATATCACTTTGTTGCAATCATATTCAAGCTAATCAAAGTATCGAGTAGACGCATTGAACTACAATCATTAAAGAATCCAAACTCTTGAACTTGTGTATATTGAGTAAATCCAACCTCTTCCAAATATAAAGCCAGTATGTCAGCATCAAAACCAACCTTGTGGACATCATGCTCGTTAGTTTGCCCTCCAAACATCATCCGCATAATCTGATGTCGTTCTAAAGGCATCAAATTTGGATGGATAAATAACCAACACAAAACCTGTAAATTTGGAACACTAATATACAACCTTCCTCCAGGTTTAAGCACTCTATGCCATTCGGAGAGAGTAGCAATCAATTCATTCCCTAAACCATAGTAAAAATGCTCCAATACATGACTGGTATAAATTGCCTCAATGGATTCATCAGCAAATTGATTTAAATTACTTGCATTACCAACAAAATCGACTTCTGGACGTGATTCGATATCAAAAATTTTCCATTCCAAATTTGGCTCGCGTCCACCAATATGAAGCTTAATAGATTCCATAAATGTTTAATATTGAACTGTACTAGTCGTAGAAACATCTAGTTATCCCGCAATCAAGATAACCTCATTTGGTTAAAGTTGCCAATATATTGCCAACATTTTTATACATCATCATGATTATCAAGACTGTCTATATATTTCCCACATCTGTTGGTAAGCTTTTTCCATCTCAAGAGTAAACTGTTTACCATTCCAGAGGGGAGCAGTTTGCCTCGATTTATGCAATTTCCATGCAACTTTTTGTCTTAACTTGGCATCCTTTCCAAAACGAATACCCCACTCGATATATTCTTCATTTGTCCAAGCAATGCCTTCTTCGATACCCGCATTCATCATCATTGTGTAGCTATTGCGGGCAACAAATTGTTCTCCCACACGCGTCACAATGGGAATACCCATCCATAATGTTTCTAAAGTTGTTGTTGCGCCATTATACGGATAGGTATCGAGTACAACATCAGCAATACTTAAATTTGCTCGATGGGTTAATTCTGCTGCGACATTTGGTAAGAATCTGAGTCTTTCGATACTAACTCCTTCTTCTTCTGCAATTTGGTAGAAAAATTGTTTAATTACCTCTTCATCAGCAGAACCTTTAATCAAAAAATAACTGTTGGGTACTTCTTTAATTATTTTCATTTGCCATCTAGTCGTTTCTGGATGACGTTTATACCCTCTTTGTGCGCTTAAATAAACAACAGCATCGCTTGGGATATTTAAATCATCTCGACGTAATGTCGGAATACCAACTTCAAACCCATCTACAGCAATGTAGGTATTAGGGAGTCGCCATATTTTCTCTGAGTAGTAGTTTTGAGCAGAATCTGGCAAAACATAAGGGTCTGCTATGTAATAATCGATTGCAGGAATACCTGATGCGTCCCACCCTAACCAAGTTACTTGTATCGGTGCAGGTTTCACAGCCATTACCGCACAACTAATATCCAACGTAATACTATCAAGGTCTACCAAAATATCTATTTCATCTTCATTGATTGCATCGGCTATTTCTAAGGCACTCATCCCTAATTTAACAGCTTTCGTACAATTATTCGCATACCATTCCTGAAGTGCATCTTGACCTAACATATAGTTGGCAATGTACGTATTAATCTCAAACTTTTCACGGTTATGATGTTGAAATAACCATCTTGCTAACCAACCAACAGAATGTTGTTTGAAGCAGTAAGATAAATAACCAATTTTTAGTTTTTTTTCTTTTTTAGCAGCACTTTTAATAATTTTTAAGTTATTTTCATACTTAATAACTTTTTCTTGAGAGAGAGATTGGATATTTTTTTGAAAAAAAGTTGCTACTTGGTTTTGAATATTTCTGAAATCTTCAGGAGTGTCTTTTATATGTGGAATAGAAAAAGCAGGTGTCATGAGTCGAAGTGTCATCACATCATCTAAGTGTTGTGGTTGCTCTTTAATTAATTGTTTAAGCAATTCTTCCAAGTCAGAACAAGCTAAAGATACTTCTTTTGAATAACCACCAGATTTAAGAGAACCGCGTAAAAATAGATGAGCCGCAGCAATTTTTTCTCCTAAATCTTTTGATAAAAATTGACATTTTTTAGCTATTTCGATGCCTTTGCTATATTCGCTAGCATCTTGATAAAAAGATGATAAATGCCTCAAAAATTCTAAATTTTCTGGTTCTAATGTCAAGTAAATTTCTAGAAGCTTTGCAGCCGTTTTTGGGTCTTTATATGTATAACCTACTTCCATTGCAGCCGAAAGCATAATATAGAAATAGTTACTAATATCCTTGACTATTTTGGAACAGGTATTGGCAAAATCTAATGATATTGGGTGCAATGGTTCTTTTTTTAATAGCTTTTCGAGTACCTGTAGCAATAAAGCTTCATCTAAATCAGATTCAATACTAGATTGTATATATTCAATTATGTTTAATTTAGTTAATTCATCCCCTATAAAATTATCTACTTTATCTGCAAAATAGCAGATATGCAAAAGATTATTTATATCATTTGGCTTAATTTCTCGTATATGTTGTCTAATTGCCCAAGCTAAATGATATTCTTCTATAAGAGTACGTTTTTCAACTTCTGTTTGCAATATATTGACAAGCTTTTCTACATAAACATTTATTTCATTCTCATCGAGTTCAGAGATAGGTAACATCCAAGTAATCTGTGCTTCTTCTTCCTTCCCATTTAACAAAAGTGCTAGTCCTAAAAAACAATAGTTGGAAGTAACTTCTGGTTGTTCTAAAATGGCTTTTTCATATAAGCTAATAGCATCATAGTATAGACCTTGATTGAAGTAGTAATCTGCTTTTTCTTGTAAGTTATCATTAGTTGTATTCATAATTTAAGTTGTTCGCCTAAAATAACGTTCATAATCAACCAACAATTATAATTCTAAATATTTAAAAAATACTCAAAAATCAAAAAAAAAACTGAGCAAAAGTCTACTCAGTTTAAATCATTGAATATCCAAATTAAAATTAGAGATTTACTCTATTTAGATGGTATTTTCTGCCTCTAAATAATTTATCAACGTGATGATGATTAACTAGATGTATACCAAATGAGACTAATAAATTGCACTATATGAATTACATAAAGTATATAAATCAGTAATTGGTATACATCTTTGTGATTAGCTATAATTAGCTGACTACCTTGTAAGCGGTGGCTGCACCACAAGCAGGAGCAGGAGCAGCGGCTGTACCAGCAGTGGTTACTTCTGTTCCAGTGGCAGCACCAGTAATACCTTTAGCTGATATAGCTTCACACAATGTAGCCAAAGTAGTTGCTTCACTGGTTGCTGCAATAGTACCCAGAGCTACACCACCGATGTAGGCTTTAATTGCGCTCTTTTGGGGTTGAGCTTGGTTGGTTACTAGAGTCACAGTACCCCCACCACCCGCTATCTTATATGTGTAGTTTGCAGTACTTGTATTAACACCAAGCCCAAGCTTACCCATGTCTCCTGCTGTGCTACCTACAAATCCACCGTTTTCGGCAAAATAAGCTTGTTGAGCGCGGTTCATAGAACCTATGTATGTTTTAGCTTCTGATTGTTTTGCCTTGTTTGCTTGGTTTAAGAAAGAAGGTAAAGCAATAGCAGACAAAATACCAATAATGATGATTACAACTAATAATTCAATAAGAGTAAAACCTTCATCTCCTTTCTTTTTGCTGAGGATGTGTTGGAGAAATTTTGCTTTCAATTCGTTTTTCATATATTTCCCTAGTTGTGTTTGAGTTTTAAACTTGCTTGTCGATTTCTATAAATAACTTACCCACATCGATTCAGTTTCATATCACCATCGCAAAAAAAATATTTAACTAAACCTCGTCGATGATGAAACCCGGAGTTTTTTAGCGATTCAAATACGTCATTGCGACGTAAGGAAGCAATCTCAAAGTCTTTATGGAAAACTACAGTTCTCAAGATAGACGAGGTTTATATGCCCCATAAATAAAGTACTGAACTATATTTAAGCTTTCACCAATGGGACAAATCTTTTATTAATAAGGGTTTTGATTGAAATCAAAAATATTCTGAGGGCACGATACTATTGTGCCCCTACCCCATCTAGATTGCTTTTTCAGTACTAATCAAGCTTGACGCTCAAGCATCACGTACCCAAGACCTTCCAATCGCAGTAACATCTGCTGTATTAACTGAAATGCTTGTTCGTGTTCAATTGACTTCAAGGTGATAGGGTCAAGTGGACGAATTTGCTTCCAACTCTCAATCAATGATGTTACTGGCTGCGGTTGCTCTAATAAGCGAATGAGACAAAGCGCCATTCCACTATCTATATTGATAATCTGGTTATTAATTAGGGATAGGTGGGAGCTAATGGGGAATGCTTTTAATTCTGTAACGCAATCAACAAGTTCTTCACGGAACTTGGCTGTCTTTAGTTGGGGATGAAGATAAGCTGTTGCTTTTTCCCAGTCGATTTTTTCCCATTCTGCAACTGGTGTAAATGCTCGCTGCTGTTGGGGATGACCGCACCAAAGGTCAAGCAAACGATGAATGGGGTGAAATAACTCAAATAAGTGTAACCTTTCTTCGTCACAAAGCTCTGGAAGACTGAGGGCAAGAAATGCTGGTAAATCATCTGGCTCTTTAAACAAGTCCATCACATCCCATTGCAGCCAATTTGTCAAACTGACAAACTCTAATTCTGCGGCGCTTAGAAGTGCAAAAAATTCAGGGATAGTTGAGCCTTTGTCACCTACAAGTAAATGATTAGCAAGAATTGAACTATCATCTTCTTCATTAATTGGATTCCAAGTTTTCACTTTCAGCAATACATCATTTTTAAGCGCTTTCATGATGTCACGGATAGCGGATAGTTCCATCGCTTCTGGATTTCCATCCATCAAACCCATGAATTTACAGAGGTTTTGCGCTCGGTAGTACCATTCGCGTTGTAATCGACTGTGGAGATTTACACGAATAATACCATCAGGTTTTAACACCGACTTCATTGCTTGTAACCCAGCAACTGCGTCTGGAAGCAGGTAAAGTACATCGTCGCAGTTAATATAGTCAAATTCCAAACCAAGTTTCGGTAAGTCCTCAAGCAATAAAGTATGAAATTCAACGTTGTCAACACCATAGTATTGCAAGCGTTTTTCGGCAAGTTGAATGGACGGTTCAGATAAATCAACGCCAACGACTTTAGAACCTGGGTTAGCAAATGCCAGGGTCAATGATTTATAACCAGTACCGCAACCTGCATCTAAGATTACTTTATCTTTAGTATCTATAACCTTTTGATTTCTTAGGTAGTAAGGTGTCACTAAATTGTGAAGATGTAAAACACCTGGATTCTCTTTTGGTGAATCTTCTATAGGGATGCGGGGATAGGGAGCGCTATCGAATTGTTGGCGAATTTTTTCTAATAACTCAGATGTTTGTACTGCCATAGAATTTTCTCCTGAAAAATTATTTTCTTCCTCGCAAAACTTATGATTTGAAGCACAAATATATGCAGGAAAACCACTTAATTTTCAGTGTTCCCAAATACGATCGCGTTCTATCACTACTACCCCGATATTTGTCAGTTGCACAAACCATCATGATGTGCGATCGCTGCAAATGGACAATGCGATCGCGTTCTATCATCATCAGTGCTTTTCTTGGTGATGCGATCGCGCTTCTGGCTTGAATCCAATACGAATAAGGGTAAACAGCCTTACCCCTACGGTATTTTTTTGGGGCAATGCGATCGCAAATTAATAGACTATGGCAGACAAGACTTTATTTCGACACTACAGCTTTGATTCTAGTTTTAGGTAAAGAAATATTAAAAATTCCTTATTCGACCATTTAGAGCTACCTTCGGGAAAATATTGGTTTGGTACCAGCCGCCAAGGGTATGATGTGTTTGCGCGATCGCTTTTGGGTTTGATGGGCAGTTTTGCTGTTGTAGGTAAGAGAATATTGAATCGTGCAAACGACTTGTCAATTACAATTGAAAACAGCAAGCAAGATCAAACCCAATGCACAACCTTACTCGAATTACCCGTAACCCAGAAGTGATGGGTGGAAAGCCCTGTATCCGAGGAATACGTGTCACTGTTGGCACTGTTGTTGGACTAATGGCATCCGGACATTCGCTAAATGATATCCTTAAAGCATATCCATATCTAGAAGAAGCAGATATTTACGAAGCACTTGCTTATGCAGCATGGCGGGCTGAAGAAATTGAAGTGCCACTACAAAGTGCATGAAAATCTTAATTGATATGAACCTGTCGCCGGATTGGGTTGCTGTTTTTGAGAAGTACGACGGGATTACAGCAACACACTGGTATACTATTGGCGACCCCCGTGAGCGAGATACGGTAATTATGGAGTGGGCAAGAACAAATGGATATATTGTATTTACCCACGATTTAGATTTTGGTTCCTTACTTGCATCAACAGGGGCTGAAATCCCAAGCGTTATTCAAGTTCGTACCCAGGATACTTTACCTAGCAGTATTGAAGGTATAATAATTAACGCTTTGCGCCAGTTTGAATCAGAGTTAGAGTTGGGAGCTTTAGTAACAGTTGACCAATCTAAATCAAGGGTAAGAATTTTGCCCATAAGACTCGGATAAAATATTAACCTTAACCACTATTGTAAAACTTTTTTGCGATCGAATTTTTCTTTTCTTCAGTGTCCGCAACAATATAGTGAGTAAAAGCAAAATTTTTCTCGGTGGTGCGATCGCGTTTTCTCCTATCACGAATATTCAATTACAATCTAATAACTAAGCATTTTGAATTTTAAATTCCCCGTAGCGGTACTCGCTAACGAATTAGGTAAGGTAAAGAAAAATGCAGATAGGAGCTACAGAATTCCAGCAGCAATGCTTGCAACTAATGTCTCAAGTGGAGCGAACAAGAGAAGAGGTAGTAATTATTAAAGACGGTAAAGCGATCGCAAAGCTCGTACCACTCGAACCATCCAGCCCAAAATCAATTATTGGCTATCTAAAAGATACAGTAACGATGTTTGATGACCTGATCGCCCCTACTGGCGAGATATGGGATGCTGATACATGATGAAAGATTTTCTCATTCTTGATACCCATATCTGGATTTGGGTACTCAATAATAACATAGAGCGACTATCGACAAATTGTTTATCGGCGATCGAACGTGCCAGCGAATCTAATAATTTGGGTTTATCCGCAATTTCTGTTTGGGAAGTTGGAATGCTCGAAGCAAAAAAAAGGGTAACTTTTGAAAAATCCTGTATTGATTGGGTACAAGATGCTTTATCCGCACCAGGTCTAAGTCTAATTCCACTTACTCCAGAAATAGCAATCAAAAGTACGCGATTACCTGGTGGTTTTCACGGAGACCCTGCCGATCGCATTTTAGCAGCAACAACGCAGGTAATGAATGCTGTTTTAGTTACATGCGATCGCAAATTATTAGAATATGGCAAACAAGGCTTTATCTCTACCCTACCGCTTAATTAGATTCAGCAGAGCTAAATTTTCATTACTTAGGCGCGAATAAGGGCAAATGGTTGTTTACCCCCATACTATTTATCTGGGTAATGCGATCGCATTACCCAGATATCGATAATTTTTCTGTGGTGCGAATAAGGGTAAACAGCCGTTTACCCCTACGATATTGGTCAAAAATGGGTAATGCGATCGCAAATTATTAGAATATGGCAAACAAGGCTTTATAAGAGGTTAAGATGGTACAGACACCGACGAGTCCCGATAACCAAACCCTGCCGCTCAATTTACCGTCATCAATAGGGTTGTATGTTACCCAAGAACAGTTTGCTGTTTTAAGTGCGGTAAATAGAGATGTGAAATTAGAAAAAACCCCACAAGGGGAATTAATTGTGAATCCACCAACGGGTTGGGAAACTGGAGAACGCAATCTTAGTCTGACTGGACAACTAGATCGCTGGTATGAAGAAAACGAAGATTTGGGTAAAGCATTTGACTCTTCTACTGGCTTTATTTTACCCAACGGTGCGAATCGCTCTCCTGATGCTTCTTGGGTCAGTCAAGAGCGTTGGGATACACTTACACCAGAACAAAAAGGAACTTTTGCCAATATCTGTCCTGATTTTGTCGTTGAGTTAAGGTCTAGTTCCGACCGGGTTGAGTCGTTGCAGGCGAAAATGGTAGAGTATATCGATAATGGTGCAAGACTGGGCTGGTTGCTTAACCCACAACAGCGACGAGTGGAAATTTATCGATTGGGATTGACTGTAGAAGTGTTAGAAAATCCTGATTCGTTGTCTGGTGAAGATGTGTTGCCCGGTTTTGTGTTGAATTTGCGTCGGGTATGGGGTTGAAAATTTTACTAAGGAATGTGGATTTAATAAAATACAGAACCTCACCCCTTTTATTCCCCTCTCCGTTCACGGAGCTACGGTGTACACACAAGTATACCCAGAGCGGGTTTCATCGTTCCCAGGCAGAGCCTGGGAACGCAACCCCAGAGG
>NZ_NTFS01000081.1:17074-19111 GCF_002289455.1 Brunnivagina elsteri CCALA 953 | reverse complement strand
CCTCCCCTTACTAAGGGGAGGTTGGAGGAATCGAAATAATGTGCAGCTAGCCTTCTGGCAAGCTTCGCTAACACAAATAATTGGTATTAGATGTACTCATATCAGTATTTTTAGTTTAAGAGCCAGTAATTGTGAAACCTGCCCAATAGTAGGGATGCTCGAATAATTCGCCTGGATTACTTTCACGTGATTTCAAGTATACTTGTAAAAAGATGCGATCCTCTTTCCTAAGTTGACTAAAGCTAAGTTGGTAGAATTGTTCCAGTTTTTCATAAGTGAGATTTCTCAGCCATTTTGTTGATTCTGCTAGGGCAATTTTTGGTGTTTTACCTGCTTTTATTTGTCTGTAAAAGTAAATCATCAATAAGCTGGTGGAAATTTCATTTACTGTCCACAAGGTACTAACTATATAGGATACTCCCTGATAGAGAAAAGCACTAACTAAACCAACATATTCTGATTCTATGGTTTCATTTCCAGTAATTGCGGTTTCGCAGGCTGAAAGGGAAACTAGCTGATAGCCGCTCAGATTCAAGTTGCGAATTTCAGGTAGTGTTAAATCGGGGTTTGTTTTCGCGTCTGCTGAATCATCGCTGAGGTAAAGGGCTGAGTTTTTGGGGTGTTTGCTGTCATAGCTACCATGTCCGGTAAAGTGAAATATATTATACCCTGCTGCTAAAGCTTGTTTAACTGTGGTTTTGTTGGCTTGGTTGTCGGATATGTGTTTGGGATTGGTATGCTCAAATAGTTGAGCTATGGTTGCTGATTCGATTTCTGCGTAGGTTAATCTTGCCAAACCTTCATCCTCTCTATCTGCACCAGAATATTCGACAATTAGTAACTTGGGAGAGTTGATGATATTTGGGTGTAAATTTTGGGATTGGGAATTTAATGTTAATCCGATTTGGGCACTAGGTAGATAATTGGTGGTGAAATTATCGGGGAAAAGGGCATGTAGGGGAAAACGGTGTAAATCTCGGTGGGGAATTAAGATGAGATTTTGGAGATGAGAATCAGGACTTTGAATTGATTCGAGAATAGCGGTTATGTTGATTAAATCGCTAAGTTGTGCTAGCAATTGCGGCAAATTATCACGCCAAGCTGAACTTGATAACTGTTGTTTTTTACCTTTTCGATAATTCTTGTATTGTTCATCCCAATTTTTTATCCAAGCTGTTAATTTATCTGGCTTTTGTGTGGGGATAATGATGGGTTTATCTGTGCCAGGTTTAATAATAAATGTGGTGAGTGCAAACGGGCTAATATGCCAGTAGATTATGGCTGTGTTTGGTGAGGTTTCGGGATTTACTAACCCTTGAATATCGCTGTAGCTGGGGCTAAGGATATGCTCTTTGAGAGCATCGAGTATCCAGGTGAGGTAGAAATTTTTGTTTCTTTCAGCAGCTTCTAAAGCAGATACAAAATCACCATCATCGATTAAGGTATCAACCCGCATTTGCGAGAAACCAGAAAATTCGGCTTCTAATTTGCGTTTTTGCGAAGAAGATTTATCGGGGGAATTTAGTAACTGTGCAAATACTTCTAATGCTTGTCTTCGCCATTGTTTTGCTTCTTTGTCTTTTACCAAGGCAAATAAGACACTAATCAAGTCTCGCAATACTTTTAAATGTAATTCGGGAAAGGCTTCTTTTGTGAGAGTAATTAGGGCTTGGGGATATTCAGCTTCTGCTTTAAGCCAATATTGACGATAATTTACTTTACCTACTCCTTGGAAATAGTGAGCATTACCAATTTCTTGATGCAACATTCCCCAACCTTCGGGATGGGTGTTTTGTTGGCAATATTTCAAGCCTTCCCGATAGCTTGCTAATTTCCCCTCATAGCCACGCTGGTTTAGGGCTGGGTTTTGTCTGGCAATAGCACTAGAAAAAGCCAAAAATTGGTTAACACTAATTGAGCTTCCTGCTGCAACCCCCCGGTTGTTCCAAGCTTCGTGGTCATCAGGTTTAAATTTGAGTGCTTCATCGTAGGATGCGATCGCATCTTCATACCGTCCCAAATTAGCCAGCGCAACCC
>NZ_NTFS01000081.1:0-16974 GCF_002289455.1 Brunnivagina elsteri CCALA 953 | reverse complement strand
GATGCGATCGCATCTTCATACCGTCCCAAATTAGCCAGCGCATTCCCCCGGTTGGACCAAGCTTGGTGGAAATCAGGTTTAAATTTGAGTGCTTCATCGTAGGATGCGATCGCATCTTCATTCCGTCCCAAATTAGCCAGCGGAACCCCCCGGTTGTTCCAAGCTTCGTGGTCATCAGGTTTAAATTTGAGTGCTTCATCGTAGGATGCGATCGCTTCTTCATTCCGTCCCAAATTAGCCAGCGCATTCCCCCGGTTGTACCAAGCTTGGTGGTAATCAGGTTTAAATTTGAGTGCTTCATCGTAGGATGCGATCGCTTCTTCATTCCGTCCCAAATCAACCAGCGCATTACCACTTTTGTACCAAGCTTCGTGTAAATCGGGTTTAATTTTCAGCGCTCGATCAAAAGACACAATACTAGCTTCATAATCTTCAACTTCCAACTGTTGCAAACCTCGTTCAAACCAAACTTCCGCTTCTCCCTTTTCCTCCTCTTCTGTTTCCCCTTCTCTCCCTAACAACTCCCTCCCAATCTCACCAGCCACCTCACCCAAAACCCCACAATCAACCTCACTCAACCGCACCATCCGCATTGCTAGCTCTCGATTCTCCCCATCCCTAGCCAATAACCTCTCACCAAAACGCCGCAACCATCCCACCAAATCCGACTCAACGATATTTTTTCCAGCCAAAAAACCGCTTACCCGTCCACGACTCCAACCTTCATCATTTACCCCAGCCAACAACTGGAGAAACAACGATTCATACTCCGCATCAGTTAGCAACCAGCGTGGTTTTTCTTTAGCATCAGACTTTTGAAGGGAAACAGCCTGCTTTTTGCCTTTGAAGCGTTGCCAAATCCTTTTTAACCACTGCCAAAGCCGCTTAATCATGATGCTGCAATCTATATCAGTGTGATTACTCAGATGATAGCAATTTTACGCAAGGAATGATGGTTTTAAATCACATTTATTTGCGATATGTATTGCCAATATTGGTAAATATACTCAGAAAAACCCGATTTCACGCTGCCCAATCTCGACTTAGCCCTTCTGCTTGTTCTATGACTGTAAACATCGCGGTTTCTTGCTTTTCTGGTGGATAGCCATACTTCCGTAATAACCGCTTAATCAGTCTTCGCAGGTTTGCTTTAACACTTTCTTTCTGCGTCCAATCAATTGTGACATTTCGCCGCACTGTTTCCACTAATTCACGAGCGATCGCTTTCAGTATTTCATCTCCCAAAGCGTTTACGGAAGCGTCATTTACATCCAAGGCATCGTAAAAAGCTAGTTCATCTTCGCTCAACCCTAAGTTATCACCCCTGCTAGCTGCAACGCGAATTTCTTGGGCAATTTGTATCAATTCGCTCATTACCTGGGCGGTTTCTATAGCGCGGTTTTGGTAGCGTTGGATTGTGGCTTCGAGCATTTGGGCGAAGGTGCGGGATTGTATGATATTTCGACGGGCACGAATTTTGATTTCATCGTTGATTAACTTACGTAATAATTCTAGTGCTAAATGTCGTTGTGGCAACCCGCGTACATCTGCTAAAAATTCATCGGAGAGGATGGAAATATCGGGTTTTTTCAGCCCCGCAACGGTGAAAATATCGACAACTTCTTCGGTAGCAACGGCTTTGGAGACAATTTTACCGACGGCAGTATCTAAGTCTTCGGGTGTTTTTCCGCTAACGGTGGTGTGTTTGACTATGGCTGCACGGATGGCTTGGAAGAAACCGACTTCATCGCGGATTTTGAGGGCTGCTGCGTGGGGTACGGCAAGGGCAAAGGCTTTGCTAAGTTCTGTTACAGCTTTGATATATTCTTGTTTGCCTGCTTCTTGTTGTGAGAGAATATGGTCTAAGGACAATGGAATAATAGATAATCGCTGTGTCGGCGTACCATTGAAGAATTTACTGTAATCGAATCCCGCGAACATTTGGCAGACTGTTTGATATTTTGTCTGCATGATTTCTACGGCTTGTTCTTGGGAAATGCCTGTTTGTCCTCTGTCTCCTTCACTATATACCGCGAGGGCAGCTTTTAATTGTTCGGCAATGCCCAGGTAATCTACCACCAAACCACCGGGTTTGTCTTTAAAGACGCGGTTTACTCGTGCGATCGCTTGCATCAATCCGTGTCCGCGCATGGGTTTATCTATATAGATTGTATGCAGACATGGGGCATCAAAACCCGTCAGCCACATATCCCGCACTATTACCAGTTTCATTTCATCGCCGGGATTTTTAAAGCGTTTGGCAAGTTCTTTGCGTTTGGCTTTGCTGCGAATGTGGGGTTGTAATGGTTGTTCGTCGGCGGCTGAACCTGTCATTACTACTTTAATTGTGCCTTTGTCGTCGTCGGGGTTGTGCCATTCGGGCTTGAGTTTGATGATTTCGTTGTACAAGTGAGCGCAAATTTTCCGACTCATACAAACTATCATTGCTTTCCCATCTAAACCCGATTGGCGATTTTCAAAGTGGGTGACGATATCCTTTGCAACTAGGGCGATGCGTTTTTCTGAGCCGACTACAGCTTCTAAACGCGCCCATTTACTCTTGAGTTTTTCCTTGGTTGTTTGTTCTTCGTCTTCGGTAATTTCTTCAAATTCCGGATCGATTTTCGGGCGATCGCTTTCGTTGAGTTCGAGTTTTGCTAATAGGCTACTTGGAGAAGTTGTTGTAAATGTTCTCTGTCTTCCGCTTGGGTGGGAGTTTGACGCAGTAAGTCAGAACAAATGGCGAAGGTGTTAAATAATTGGTCGTCTAAATCATTGCGATCGCATACTATAACCAAGGTAGGATTTTCTAGCTGGGGATTTTGGATGATTTTTCCAGCATAGAATGCCATTGTTAGGCTTTTTCCGCTTCCTTGGGTGTGCCAAACAACGCCAACCCGTTTGTCTCCGGCTGGGGAAGTAGCAGTGATAGTGGAAGTAATGGCTTTGTTAACGGCGTGAAATTGATGATACCCGGCGATTTTTTTGATGATGTCGCTACCATCTACCTCAAAAACGATGAAGTGTTTGATTAAGTCGAGGAAGCGGCTTTTTTCAAAGATGCCTTTGATTAAAGTTTCTAGTTCTAATGTCCCTTTTTCGGCGAGTTGATCACCTTCTATGGTTCGCCAAGGCATAAACCGTTCCCAGTCGGCGGTGAGGGTTCCGGTTCTGGCTTCTGTGCCGTCAGAAACTACGAGTATTTCGTTGTAGCGAAATAAACTAGGAATGTCGTTTTTATAAGTTTGTAGTTGATTAAATGCGCCTTTGATTGTGGCGTTTTCGGAAGTCGGATTTTTGAGTTCGATTACTGCTAATGGTAAGCCGTTGAGAAATACAATTACATCGGGGCGACGGTCTTTTTTATCTTCTATGATAGTAAATTGATTAAGTACCACCCAGTCGTTATTTTCTGGGTTACTAAAGTCGATTATTTTAACTTGGTCGTAGACAATTCTTTCTGAGGTTTGGTATTCAACATCTACGCCATCGGTAAGGAATTTGTGGAAGCGGCGGTTATTTTCGGATAAATTGAGTGTTTCGCTGCGGGAAAGTTTGCGGATAGCGTCTTCTATGGCATCGGCGGGAATTTGGGGGTTAATGGTGGCGAGGGAATCACGCAGGCGGGTAATTAAAACTACATCGGCGTAAGTTTGGCGTTCTGGGTTGGGTGCATCGGGAGCGATTTCAGAAGCATTCAGGGTAATGTAATTGAGTTCGGCGAACCACTCCAGGGTCGCAGCTTCGACTATACTTTCTGTGAATTTACCTGACACCGATGTTTTCCTTTGATATTGCTGTTAGTAACTATTGTGACATAAAAACCTAACCCCCCTACCCTGCAAGGGAAGGGGGAAATAAAATTTTTTCTTATTTTCTATTTCTTCACTTCTGTTCGTCCCTCCCCTCGCAGGGGAGGGACAGATTTTGACACATGTCAAAATCAGGGAGAGGTCACTTCAGCTTGTATGAGTCAAAATATAATGTTTTGAGTGTTAAACCTTGACAGCGATTGATTAACCTCTTATCGCAAGTGATAAAATCATCAATTTGAGAAGCTTCGGCAATTTTAAATATAAAAGTTATTGTAATTTTCAAATATTCTCAATTTGAAATTTTCGCGGATTTTTTAAAACAAAAACATTATTTTCTTTCATTAAATCACCCGTACAAGCGACAGCTAAACGTTCTTGATAAGCCTTAATTGCAGTAACATACTCATGGTTTGCTAGTTCGACTTTAATTTCTTGCATTTTATCAAAAACTATACCTAGTAAAGTAATTTTACCACTTAATATGTCACTGTTTGGTGGAGTCATAATTTGCGTAACAACTCCTTGAATAGTTAAGTTAGGATAATTAGCAATTAATTCACCTAAAATATCAATTTGAGAGCGATTTTCTGCCCTCTCTAGAATTTCCAATATTTCCGATATCCGCAGAGCGTAATCATCGAAATTATTATCTATAGGTAATTGAATTTTTAATTTATCTTCGGAGTAAGTGTCTCGTATCCAAATAGAAACTTTTTCCGGAATTCGGCTATGTTCTCGCCAACCTTTAGCTTTTAGATAAATCTCTAATTGCTGGGGTTGAAGTTGATTAAGGATATTTACATCACTGATAATTGCTTTCATAATGTTCCAACCGTTTTTATTCGCTGCATTAGAGTTTTTAAAGCATTGACTGTAAATAAGTTTTCACGGGGTATGTAGACTGTTATGCTTTCTGTATTTTTAGTTCGGGGTTGTCCGCTTAAAGATAGCCAGTAAGCACAACGTCTTATACAAAGCTCGGTTTCTGATTGATTAATCCATTCTTCTTGATTTTGAGGAATGAGAACAACTACTAAAATACGGGGGCAACGGTTCTTTCTTTCCTTAATTCATTGTAGTTTTTTATTTTGAGAGGGTATCTAATTACTTCCTCACTTTGGACATCAAGCGATGTAGATTTTACCTGTAAGTCTAATTGGGGTTCATAAAGTGTATCATCTGATACTGTGCCAGTAATTGTTGCATCTATTCCACCTACATCTAAGATTCTGGATGATTTTTGAAATGAGTAACCTGCTGCTGATGTAACGGTGTAAATATAAGCATAGCTAAATTCTTCTTTTTGTAGGTTGATGTCCACTGGTTGCTGTTTTTCTTTTGATTATTGATGCAATTTTGAGTTTACATGACCTTTGCTGCTATTTTCTCAGCTTCTTTGACGCGGATTTCGCCTGATAGGAGTTTGGGTAATAGGGTGTCGCGGATAGATGCGAGGGTGCGGGATTGTTCATCATTTAAACTAATTCTGCAAATTAAAGAGGAAATAACTTGTTCAAACTTGAGAGATATACCATTATTTGCAAAAGGGAATTCAAAAGCTTTTATTCTATCAGGCGATGTATGTTTAACAGTAGTTCCAGTGGCACTTGCTAAAACTTCGTTTCTATATGCATCTAGACGAAGTAAATAATATAGATGTAGCTTGCTAATAAGAGCATCACGTTTGATAATTATTTTACCAAGACGCTGATTATGTAAATAACGGTTTCCTCTTGGTACTGGAATAATGGCAGGATACCCAAGAGTATCACCTGCTTTGCTTAAGTCTGTCATTGTTACAAGCAAATCACCTTCATCAAATACGAAGTCTTCTGGAACCTCCCCAACATAATATTTAAATTTGTCATCTTTGAATCCACCACCAATTGCAAAGTTACCTGGTGTAAGTAGTACGTCTCCTGGTGGTTCCGTTCGGAAAAACTCACCTTTAAATGCGTAACCGTGTTTTATATCAATTAAATTACCAAGTTTTATTACCTTCCACCCCTTCGGAATTAACCCCAAAGTTGACTCCTCAAACTCATCAGGGAAAAGTTCAGCAGTTGCAGCGTCCATCCCTGCTGGTTGCCGTCCTTCCATTTTGGCGCGTACTGGGTCAAAGTCAACAAACCAGGATTTGAAAATTGCTTGTGCGATCGCTTCCAGTGTTTTGTTCATCTCCCGGTTCAATTCGATCTTATCGTCAAGTGCGCCGAGGATTTGTGCGATCGTTTTTTGTTCGGGGAGGGAGGGAAGAAATATTTGAAGTTCTCTTACTGCCTGTTTTGTAATAGTTGTAGCTGCTGTTCCCGTAGCAAAATTTTTGATATATGTTTCATTCGCTTTTAAGTAATAAAAAACATATTTTTGATGAGCATCTTCTTCTTTAGTTCTTAATAAAAATAAGTTCATTGCCAGCGATACAGGACGTTTTAAGTCAGGCATATAGTATATGCTGCCCGCATTAGCAATTTTATTCATCAAAATATCGCCTGGCTTTACCTTAGACTTTTGTAAAAAATCATAAGCAGGTTTTGTAATGTACTTCAAATCATCTTGAAAATTATTTTGTTCAAAATTCTTAGTACGAATCATTACTGCATAGCTGGGAGTATCTAATAACTCAACATTAGCTTTCAGCCTTTCGTAAGAGCCGTTTGCATGATAGTCAGTCAAAACAGATAAATGATCACCAAGTTTTACTCTGCGCCAATTTGTTGGGATAGATGCCTGCATATATTCTAAACTCTAAAAACATCACCATACTGTTTTCTATTTTTCAAAGGTCATACCCTAACCCTTGTAAATTCTCCCGAATCGCCGCTTCCAACCTCGCTGACTCCTCAAACTGCTGCTCTAATTTCTTCGTCAAATGCAGCATCTTCTCCTCAAAAGCCTCATCATCATCCTCAACTTCCTCTGCCCCCACATATCGCCCCGGCGTGAGAACATAACTATGATACAAATAAGAAATTTCTGCTACAATCTGCGGCAGATTTATCATCAATAATTTGTGCAACAGTCTGTTGCACAAATAAAAGCTAGGCTGCATATCTAATAATCTCAACCTCTGCTCCATTATTAACAGCAACTTCAGCCCTTTCTAGCACTTCTTCAGTAATTGCATCGCTTAAATAATATTCTCCGCAATTATCACAAACCTCTGCTGGAACTTTTTTCATGACCACAATACATTCATCCCTTTCTAAAGTCACAGTTACTAAACCTGGTTTAGTTTCTCCGTGCTTACAAATGATACATCTCATAATCTTGGTTTCCTAGTTCTAAAATCATTTGACCAAATATTTTGGTCAGGAATATAAGCCGTTACTACATAACCAGTATCTGTAGATTCATCGTAGGAACATACAACATGAATTGGTTTACCTTCTGCAAAATCAAATATTAGGTAACTGGGAAAGGGCGTATCATCAGGGGTTTCTTCTATCACTTCTCCATAAACGATTACAGCTTCTACTTCTTTCTTACTTATTCGACGATAAAACATTTGTTGGATAGCATGGCGGGAAAAAACTAGATTTTGACAATACATGAATATGTTTTTTTAACTAACATAAAAATATAAACATTGTCCAACAAGTTGTTGGATAATTGGTGCATGAGGTTAAATGGTGTTATTCCCCATACCCCAACCGCCGCAAATTCTCCTTAATTATCGCTTCTAATCTTGCCGACTCCTCAAACTGCTGCTCTAATTTCTTCGTCAAATGCAGCATCTTCTCCTCAAAAGCCTCATCATCATCTTCAACTTCTTCTGCCCCCACATATCGCCCCGGCGTGAGAACATAACCATGTGAGATAATCTCATCTAACTTGGCACTTTTACAAAAACCAGGGATATCCTCATACTCACCCGCTTCCTTTTCACCCCGCCAAGCATGGTAAATTTGGGCAATCCGGGCTATATCTTCAACCGTCAATTCTCGGTGTACTCGGTCAATTAACACCCCCATCTTCCGCGCATCGATAAATAATGTTTCCCCAGTGCGGTTTCTAAACTTGCCATTTTTCTTACTCTTCGCCAAAAACCACAAACAAGCGGGAATTTGGGTATTGTAAAATAACTGCCCCGGCAACGCCACCATACAATCTACTAAATCCGCATCAATAATTGATTGGCGAATATCACCCTCTCCCGACTGGTTAGAACTCATGGAACCATTCGCTAACACAAAACCAGCGATACCATTGGGTGCAAGGTGATGTATCTTGTGCATTACCCAAGCATAGTTAGCATTGCTCGTAGGTGGAGTGCCATACTTCCAACGGGTGTCTTCTCGCAACCGATCTCCGCCCCAATCGCTCATATTAAAAGGGGGATTCGCTAGGATAAAATCAGCTTTGAGGTCTTTGTGCAAATCGTTGTGGAAAGTATCAGCATTGCGATCGCCCATATTCCCTTCAATCCCCCGCAGTGCCAAATTCATCTTGCACAATTTCCAAGTTGTGGGATTTGACTCTTGCCCATAAATAGAAATATCGCCAACCTTCCCCCCGTGCGCTGCCACAAATTTCTCTGACTGCACGAACATTCCCCCAGAACCACAACAAGGGTCATAAATCCGCCCTTTGTAGGGTTCAATCATTTCCACTAATAGCTGCACCACACAACGGGGTGTATAAAATTGTCCGCCTCTTTTACCTTCTGCATTGGCAAACTGCCCCAGAAAGTATTCGTAAACTCCACCCAAAATATCTTTTGAACGGCTTTCTGCATCTCCTAACCCAATCTTGCCAATTAGGTCAATGATTTCTCCCAGCAGTTGTTTATCCAGGGCTGGCTTGTTGTAATCTTTGGGTAATACGCCTTTGAGGGATGAATTTTCTTTCTCAATTGCGTCCATCGCCTCATCTAGCAATTTACCAATGGTGGGTTGTTTAGCGTTGGCTTGCAAAAATGACCATCGCGCCTCTTTGGGAACCCAAAACACATTTTCAGCCGTGTACTCGTCATGGTCTTCTGGATCAACGTGAGGTTGTTCTGAGTATATATTGTAAAGTTCACTGAAGGCATCGGAAATATATTTGAGAAAAATCAACCCCAAAACGACGTGCTTATACTCGGCTGCATCCAAATGACCCCGCAACTTATCCGCAGCAGCCCACAGGGTTTGCTCAAAACTTAATTTCGCTCCGTTGCCGTTTTTCGACTCGTTGTTTTTCTGACCACGCGCCACTATTGCCCTTCCTCCAAGTATTCTACGACCGCCGCTAAATCATCCATTGCCCGATTAAACCGATTTAACATCGCTTCGGTAACTTCGGGTTCGGCGTTAATATTTGCTAATTTTTCCCGCATATAATTATCTAGGGTTTCAACCCACAAAGATAAATTTGTATGGCGAATCGCTGACAATAAACCCATATTGGTAAGGACAGCCAAATGAAACCCAAGCTGGTTTTGTCCACCATAACCAAGGTATCCATCCCAAAGTTCCAATTTTTCTGGGGTAAATTCCACATATTGGTCAAAGGTAATACCAGCAGGTTGTAGCTGGGGTTGCGGTAAGGGAGGTTGAGATTGAGTCATAGAAAATCATTTTACGTGCGATGCCCTTGGCAACCATCTTAGATGGTATCGCGTCGAATTCTATTAATTGCGGAATTTAATCTTTAACTGTGAATCCAAGCTACTACATAGACAATAATCAAAGCGATCGCACTTTCACCAAGAAAAATGCGATCGCATGTTTGATTCAGTATCAAAAAACACTATTCCACTGTCACACTTTTTGCCAAATTGCGTGGCTGATCCACATCCAAACCGCGTCTCGCAGCGATGTGATAGGAAAGTAATTGCAGAGGAATCACCGTCAGAATCGGTGATAATAATTCATCAACATTGGCAACAGTCAATAAATCTTGGAAAATTTCCCCAGCTTCACCATCCGTAATTGGTGTGACACCAATTAAGCGGGAATCCCTAGCTTTAGCTTCTTGGGAATTGGAAATTACCTTTTCGTACACACTACCAGGAACCGCGATCGCAACTACTGGTACTTTCGCATCTAATAGGGCAATTGGACCATGTTTCATTTCCCCTGCTGGGTATCCTTCGGCATGGATATAGCTAATTTCCTTGAGTTTCAATGCTCCTTCGAGTGCGATCGGGAAATTAATTCCCCTTCCCAAGAAAATCACGTCTTGGGTTTCGGCAAAGTCATGTGCTAAATGTTCGGTGAGTTTGTCTTGGATGTCGATGGTTGCTTCAATTTCTTTAGGAATCAACCTCAATCCATTAATTATTTCTTCCAATCTCTCTGGAGAAAGTGTTTGGCGGCGAGATGATAAATCTAGTGCTAGGGCGTAAAATGCCATTAATTGGGCGACAAATGTTTTGGTTGCCGCAACCCCAATTTCAATTCCTGCCAGGGTATTAATAATGTGGGGAACCAGATGTCCCAAGCTGCTTTCTGGACGGTTGGTAATACCTAGTAGTCGCGCTTGATACCTGGAATCTCGACCTTGGCGGCGTTCTTTTTCCATTGCTAGGGCTGCAAGGGTGTCGGCTGTCTCCCCCGATTGAGTTACGCCAATGGTAAGGGTATTAGGGGTTAGAGGTGAGGGTGCGTAGCGAAATTCTGAGGAATACTGTACTTGAGTGGGGATTTGGGCGAGTTGTTCGAGTAAGTATTTTCCGATAAGTGCGGCGTGCCAACTCGTACCACAGGCAACAATTTGAATTTGTTCTAAATTAGCGTAAAACTCGCCGGGAATACCCAAGTTGATGGGGGATTCGTCAGTACCAGGATTAAAGTAAGCATCTAAACTGGCACGGACAACTCCTGGTTGCTCGTAGATTTCCTTGAGCATGAAGTGTTTGAATCCCTGTTTTTCCACCATTGTGGGACTCAAATTCAGCAAACGGGGTTGTTTTTTCAACCTTCTGCCAGTGAAGTCGTATATCTCCACACCAAGGGGAGTCAAACGGGCAATTTCGCCATTTTCCAACGGTAAAACAGCGCGAGTGTAAGCAACAATTGCCGGGGTATCGGAAGCACAGAAAAATTCTCCTTGTCCAAAACCAATGACTAAGGGTGCTTGCTGGCGAACTACAATTAATTCGTCGGGGAAGTCTGCGGAAATAACTGCGATCGCAAATGCTCCTGTGAGTTCGTGAACTGCTTTGCGTACTGCATCAAAGAAAGGAGAGTCGGATTCTCCCAATGCAATTTCTTCTTGGAGGTATTGAGAAATCAAATGGGGGATAACTTCCGTGTCGGTTTCCGAACGAAATTCAACTCCAAAAGATTTAAGGCGATCGCGCAGTTCCCGATAATTCTCAATAATCCCATTTTGCACTACCGCCACCCGATTCACACTATCCATGTGGGGATGGGCATTATATTCTTCCGGTTTACCGTGGGTTGCCCAGCGAGTATGTCCAATCCCAATTTGCGATGGAGCTTCCACCATCTCTAACTTAGAGCGTAAATTATGTAACTTGCCCTTTGCCCGTACACAATCAACCTCACCTTCCCAAATCGTCGCGATTCCGGCGGAATCGTAGCCCCGATACTCCAGTTTCTCCAATCCTGCAAGCAAAATCTCTGTCGCCGCTTGAGTGCCGATATAACCAACGATTCCGCACATTCTTCACACCATTTTTGTTATTGAGGACAATATAGTTGTTATCATAACGCTTGAAATTTAGCAAAGAAAAAGGGACACAATGTCCCTTTTGTCAAGTAATTTATTTTATTTATTTTTGACCGAAAAATAACTTGGAATACAGAATCAATAAAGTGATTCTGCGTTGTAGTTTCTTTAAATTCCCGCTCAAAAATAAGGATTGGGGAGGATGGACATTACTCACAAACCTAATTACAGAGATAATTACCAGCGAGTAATATCCATCCTACTTTCAGGTAAAAGTGCTTTTTATGACTTTGTAGTTGTGCCTACAGGATAAATTGTAAGCAAATTTCAAAATCCCTAGTAAGCTAGACCCATGCTGCGAGTTGTTTCAGCACCCAAGTAGACTCGGATGCTCAGGAAGTCGGTAGGACAAGCGGTTTCGCAGCGCTTACAACCAACACAATCTTCAGTACGGGGAGATGAGGCAACTTGAGCAGCTTTACAGCCATCCCAAGGCACCATTTCGAGTACGTCTGTGGGGCAAGCCCGAACGCACTGAGTACAACCAATACAGGTGTCGTAAATTTTTACGGTATGAGACATTAAAAAGCCTCCTCTCCAGGAATTTCTCTACAAAAGAGTGATTAATCAAAGCTAGTTTACCTTAGTGAGTTAGCTAGCGTAATCAAAAGGCTACATAACTTTAAATTCACTCTCATTTTTTTTGTCGTTTAGTTGCATAATAGTACGTTTGTGCTAATTTCCTCTGGGAATATCCCCGACTTTTCGGGGATATGAATAAAAGTCGGGGATGTGAATAAAACAAAATGTAAAAATATATTCCAGAGTATGTATCCCGGAAAAAACCAAGGTAATGTTAACAGTTGGCTATTTGTGATTAAATATTGAATGTCTAATTACGACTTATGAGTTCACTGACAATCGAAAGTATATATACAGATGGTGCTTGCACAGGTAATCCCGGTCCCGGTGGTTGGGGCGTAGTGGTTTATTATGATGATGGTTCGGTTCATGAACTGGGCGATCGCAGCACTCAAACTACCAATAATCGGATGGAAATGCAAGCTGCGATCGCGGCTTTACAATTTCTTGATGCTTCTGGACAAAGTTACCCAATTACCCTATTTACAGACAGCGAATATCTAATCAATTGCGTCACCAAGTGGGTAAAAAGCTGGAAAAAAAAGGGTTGGAAAAAAGCCGACGGGAAACCCGTACTCAACCAAGATTTATTGGAGATTCTCGACGAACTCAATAGTCGTAAAGTCAGATGGGAACATGTGCGCGGACATGCGGGTAATGTAGGTAACGAGAGATGTGATGCGATCGCACGTGCCTTTGCTAGTGGCAAGGGCTTATCTTTAAAGCGACAAGGGGATGTTAACTCAAATACGTCTTTAAGCATAAAAAAAGAGTTAAATGTAACAAAAGTATCTGAAAATGGCACAAACTCGACAATAATTAACGATGATACAACCGTAGTAGATACCCTTGTCACTGAAATTACTATGATAGATGCTTCTATCAGCGCTACTAATAACCACGATCGCGAAGATATACCACGGGAAGTTAGGGTTATACAACTCCGCAACCTAGTGGAAACCCTCCGCATCGCTGATGAAATCGCCGAAAAAGGTTATTTAATTACTAGTTCTGAACTTGCCGATTTAATGGATGTCCATACTAGTGCTGTCACTAGTCGCGGAGATGAATGGCGTTGGCGAAATTGGATTGTTTCCCGTGTTCGTCGCGAAGGTAATCAAATTCTCTGGGAACTCGAACGCGGAGATAAACAGGAAGAAGCATGAGGTGAATGTCAAAAATGAAGAGTTCGCATTCTAATTATTCGGGAAAATGATATATCCCGTAGGGGCAAACGGCTGTTTGCCCTTTTTTTAATGGTTAGAGCGATCGCATTCTAATTATTCGGGAAGCGGACGCAAAAAGCTATCATTGTACGGGTACTTTAATTTACGATAACCTTGTTCTCACCAATTCTCATTGTGTTCTCGATCCGGAAACAGGAGTATTGAGCAAAAAAATTAATTTCCTACCCAACTTTATTAATGGCAGAGTCAGCAACCCCAGAGATATCGCTTTAGTCCAGCGAGTTGTTTACGGTACGGATTTCAAAAATGGACAACAAGACAATGCCAAAGACTGGGCAATTTTGGTACTCGATAAACCCTTGGGACGCAAGTATGGTTATTTAGGCTGGAAAAGTTTACCGTCTTCTGTTTTGGCTAGCAACCCGAAACAATACTTTTTTGTGGGATATTCCGGTGATTTCCCCAAATCCAACCCAGGAATGACAGCAGGATTTGAAAAAGGTTGCAGTATTACCGGAGAAGACGCAGGGCTTTTGTTACATGATTGCGATACTGCTGGAGGTTCTTCTGGTGGTGCGATTATCGCCACAATCGACAACCAATACTATATCGTCGCTCTGAATAATATGGAAATCAAAAACACTCGTACCAGGCAAGATATTATTAATACCGCCGTCAAGATTGATTTTCTAGATAGATTGTTTAGTAGTAATTAATCTGAATAAACTAAAAATGCTTCAAATCTGGACGTTTTAGTTCAATCTATAAGCCTCTCTCCGCTATGCCTGACGGCAGACTTACGCCAACGGGGAGAGGTTTGGAGAGGGGTTCTATATTAGTCAAGGTTTTTTTGAAGTTGCTAGAATGGCGATCGCACCACAAATTCTAACTGTGTCGGTAATATTTGCCCTACCTTTTAAAAATCAATTTCAGCGCATATCAAAGATTTGTGATGTTTTGTGGAGCGTTTGCGGAAACAAGTGGGACTAATAAGTATTCATATGAGATAGCTGTAATAAATATTCCTCAAATTTGGGTAATTTAACTAAATATTAAGATTTATGAAACTTAAAATAATCACTCCAATTGTTCAAAGTGCTGTAATGCTGACCTTAATTGGTTTTGGATTTTCACCAACAGCTTATACAAAAAATTCAAAAGTCGAAAATTCAGTTGCAAATTCCCAATTAATGCAAGAAGTTGTAACACTTCGTAAACAAGGAGCAAGTGGTTTAGATAAATTTCTGAAAAACCATGCTCAAGAACTGCAAAAACCTTCACCACAAATACGAGAAGCGCTAGATAAACTTTGTCAGCAACGGGATTGTTATGCTTCTAAACTTTATTGGTATACGGATTTAGAACAAGCCAAAGCTGCTGCTAAAGCCAGTGGTAAACCGATTTTATCATTACGGCTACTTGGTAGACTCGACCAAGATTTAAGTTGTGCCAATAGTCGTTTTTTCCGAGTTGCCTTGTATCCCAATGCTGCGATTTCCCAAGAATTACGCGATCGCTTTATTTTGCATTGGCAGTCAGTTCGTCCCGCACCAAAAATTACCATAGATTACGGAGATGGTCGCAAGCTGGAGCGGACGATTACAGGTAACAGTATCCATTACATACTAGATGCTTCCGGTCGTCCTATTGATGCTATCCCCGGACTTTATGGACCCAACGCATTTTTAAGTAGGTTGCAAATATCACAAAAATTTGCAAGTAAATATAACCAGGTAGCTAATAGCGATCGCAATTCATATTTGCAAAAATATCACCAAGCCAGCATTAAAAGCAATGAAGCTCGATTAGGGATGGATTTAAAGAAACTAGGAATTGCAAATCCTCCCAAGTTAACAGAATCAATCCGTAAGAGCAATGCAACACCAAATGCAGCAATTGCAGGTAGGATTGCAATTACAAAAAGTCGGGTAGAACTGCCAGTAATATCTCGTATGGAACCCAGTGCAACTCCAGAAATTGTCGATCGAGCAACTTGGGATAGAATTGCTCAACTCTATGTAAATGATGTCAAACTCGACCAAAATAGTCTAGCTTTGATTCAATCCAAAAAGTTTTATTCAAATAACAAATCGCCAAATTCATTACAACGAGTAGTGAATAACTTTGAAACAGCAATGGCTTTAGATACGGTTCGCAATGAATATATGTTGCGTACACAAATCAATCAGTGGTTTGTAGAAGGAAGGGATACAAATAAACTAGAACAACTTAATAAAAAAGTCTACTCGCAGTTATTTTTAACTCCAAATTCTGACCCTTGGTTGGGACTTTTACCCAGTGATACTTACAGTGCAATTGATAATGATGGGATTAGTAAATAAGTTCCTAAATATCGAGATTTTTATAAATCAAAGATAGTGCTTTTAGTTTAGATGTGATAGAAGTTAGGGTACATATCACTAATATCAATCAGGGCAAACAACCGTTTGCCCCTACGGTATTTTCGATTGTGAATTGTATTTTATTCAACTAATACCAATTACTTGTGAAGCCGCACATTATTTCGATTCCTCTCAACCTCCCCTTACTAAGGGGAGGTGCCACAGGCGGTGGGGTTATTTTATGCATCTTCATATTAAAATGGTATAAGAACCGCTATAATTTCTGTTGAATAAAACAAACAAACGAAAAGGGTGGAATATTATCCACCCTTTGAAAAAACACGCAGAAAAACTCTTAAATTCAACCTGTAATTTTAGACTTTAGACCAAACGATAATATTTACTTTTTAGTAAAGTACAAACCCCAACTGCGACTAATGCACCTAAAGGAATTTGTGATTCTGGAACCCTTTTTTTAGGTTCTTTTTTGGGAATTCTGACAACATAATCGTAGACAATTTCAACCTTTGCACCAGCAAAAGTATTAAATACTTGTGCTAAGTTTCCTGCCCCTGTACCTTTAGATTTTGCCTCTGCTGTGACGGGTAAAAACAAGTCTCCCAATCCTTTAAATAAATCAAATCCGCTAGTAAACACAGTAGATTCTGTTTCCGTACTTGATAGATTATTGAAAGTAGCTCCAGAGGTTCCCCCAAAGTCTAGTATCTCATCATCAGCCGCAAATTCCTGTGATTTTGATGCAGTTGGTAAAGTTGTCAGTAAAATGCTTTTATCTGGCTTTAGTAGCTTTACTTCTGCGGCTAAATCTGCTGTGACATTAGCAGGTGATGCATCCGTATTCTCTAATTTGATTGAACCTTGAACTTCTCCATTTAATGTTAGTTTGACACTTGTTAAATCTCCCAATTCTGGGTTGAATTTTGGTAAAGTGACAAACTTATGGAAATAGTTTGTTTTCTGAACATTAACGGAACTTTGATATTTTAAAGATGCAGCTTCTGCCGAAACTGTTGGTGCAATAGATGCTGCGATCGCAAATATTGCAATTGGAATTTTTGATAGATGGCGATGCATTTGAATCTCTTCTATTTGATTTATTTTGTTTTTATTTCGACGCACCCTTTGCATTTAGATTAGGTGAATTTAGCTACTTACGCAATATCACTTACGGTATCTTGACTTAATCTTTAATAATTAGATTTGGTATGTATAAGAAAATAAAATTTTTAAATGTTTTTAGTATTCTTTTCATGAAAATTCTGTAAAAATATAATTAGATAATCTAAATTAATTGACTTTATTATTCGATTTTTCAATAAGTTAAAGTTTTTATATTAAATATATGAA
>NZ_NTFS01000801.1 GCF_002289455.1 Brunnivagina elsteri CCALA 953 | reverse complement strand
AGGGGGAGAGGGAGAGAGGGGTAGAAATGTGCTGGAATAGATAGTAAAATTTTTTCCAAATATCAGGAAGACAAGTAATATTTAAAACTGAATATAGACGTTGTAAAATTTCGATTTCTTTATCAGAAATTAAATAACATTCATAGGGATTGGTTGGGTGTTGTAGTATCTTGCTGGCTAAATCGATCCGTGCATTGCGAATGATTTTGGCATTTTCCGGTGATGCGAGTATCAATTCTTCCCAGTCTTGGGGTACTAACGTAATCGTCAAGCGATCGCGTACCCAATCTTCTAAATCGTCAACACCATCGATAATTGTCGGGATATCTGGGGGAAAAGCATTATTCCCAGCAAACTGTGCCTTTAACCAAGCTTCGGGGGAAGTTATCAGTATTCCTTGGAACCCATCACCTACCCAAGCGTCACCAGTTCTAATCGGTTTGTTGACTTGCAACCATTGCTGGAGACTGGGAATTTCAATCTTTAACAAACGTTGTTGTATTGCTTCTGGGGCAACAATAACTACTCCCGAACGCCACATCAGCGCTGATGCCACAAAACTAGTCCGATAACGCCCTTGATAGCCACAAACAGCCCCAACCTGAATTAAGGCACTACGTCCAACACGCAAAGCTCGTGCAACCAACCGTGCCATCGTCAAATGATGATGCCATGCTGGAAAACCCGTCTGCGATCGCAGGAAGTTGTGTAATGACAAATGAACTTCTGCCTCAATCACGCTTTAATTCCAATCCAAAACTATTTTTACTTATTGGGAATTGGGTGTTGGTTGGTTAGTACTAGCTGGTTGTTGTTGATTCGTAGTTGTTATATTAACCACGTAAGCCCAATTTCCAGAATTAGCAATTATCCCCATTACCCATTCATTACTCACTCCCAGGGCTATTTCATTCTAAAAGTAGGAGCTATGTGGTATAATCTAGCGCGAATCCAAGCGTGTGCATCTACCTCCATGAGCCAACCAGCAATTATAGAAGCTTTTGCAGAGCTTAAAGA
>NZ_NTFS01000800.1 GCF_002289455.1 Brunnivagina elsteri CCALA 953 | reverse complement strand
AAATAATACTTTACAAGAAAAATATTTACTGAGAATGGGTAGTGGTGAGGTTTTGGTTGGTGTGGGGTTTTCCCAGTTAAGACGGGAAGGAGAACCGCTAATTACAGCAAAACCTGTGGATGGGGGTTATTTGTTGAATGGGGTGGTTCCTTGGGTAACTGGATGGGGTATTTTCCATGAATTCATTGTTGCTGCAACTTTGTTTGATGGTAGTGCAGTGTTTGGGATGATACCGTTGAAACAAGAAGAGGGTTTGGGGTTTAGTGAGGTTGCTGAGTTAGCTGCAATGCCATCTACAAATACTATTGCAGTTAAGTTAAATAATTGGTTTTTAGCTAATGAGTTTGTGGTTTTTATTAAACAACCTGGATGGATTCACGAGCAAGACAAAAGAAATGTTTTGAAAGCGACTTTTTTAGCAACTGGTTGTGCTTTAGCTGGGTTGGATATTATTGAGGAAATTTCCCACAAAAAGAATTTATTATCTATTAATAATGCTTTGGATTTATTAAGTCAGGAATTAGATAATTGTCGTAGTGGAATTCGTGAAGCACAGCAAAATGTGAGTGCTAGTTTCGCTGAAAAATTAGATTTACGTGCATGGACAATTGATTTAGCAACTCGCATTTCCCATGCAGCAGTTACAGTTTCTAGTGGTGCTGCAAATTATAAACATCATAATGCCCAGCGTGTCTATCGGGAAGCTTTAGTTTATACCGTTACTGGTCAAACTCGTGATGTTATGAATTCTACTTTGGAAAGATTAACTAGGGTAGAATCAAAGAGCATTACTTACTCCCAAGTTATCCATCTAAGTCACATAATTGACACAAGTATTCCTCAGTGGCAAGCGGACCCAAATGTTGAATTTATGACTGTAGCTGAGAGGGAAAGGCAGGGTTATTACTTGCGCCGTTTTGCAATGGGTGAACATAGTGCTACCCACATAAGTAGTTAGACAAAATTAATTACAAAATTTTCTCCAAATTCTTTTAAGATTTTTTCCACAGATGCAACAAAGGTT
>NZ_NTFS01000080.1 GCF_002289455.1 Brunnivagina elsteri CCALA 953 | reverse complement strand
CGGCAATATTATGGGTTAACCGACAGTAACTGTTTCAGCCTTAGCGTAAGTTTCTGTACGATTGCTCATTTCACCCCTAGTCCTCAGAGTTATCCGTTTAGCTATCCATCCTTTTTGCACCCGTGAATGAATTTCGTCGCGCAAGCCTCGCGTGAAGTATCTGTCTTTTTTTGTTGTTGAGAAAGAAACAGACTATTGCTATGTGCCTTTGTTGTCCGTTGTACGCTCTTCACTTGTTGGCTTTGCTAACTATCTCGTCCCTTTAATGATTGGTGCGAGAGATATGGCATTCCCCCGTCTCAATGCAGTTGCATTCTGGATGGTTCCAGTTGCTGGTGCGTTGTTGATGGCAAGTTTTCTCGTACCTGGTGGTCCCGCACAAGCTGGTTGGTGGTCATATCCTCCAGTTAGTATCCAAAATCCCACGGGCAACTTAATTAATGGTGAATTTATTTGGTTGCTAGCGGTGGCTGTTTCCGGTGTCTCCTCAATCATGGGGGGTGTAAACTTTGTCACCACAATAGTTAAAATGCGTGCCCCTGGAATGGGCTTCTTTCGGATGCCCCTGTTCGTTTGGGCAGTTTTCAGCGCTCAGATTATCCAGTTATTTGGGTTGCCTGCATTGACTGCGGGTGCGATTATGTTGCTGTTTGACTTGAGTGTGGGAACAGCATTCTTTAATCCTGAACAAGGAGGAAATCCAGTATTATTCCAGCATTTGTTCTGGTTCTACTCCCACCCTGCGGTTTACGTGATTATTCTACCCATATTCGGGATTTTCTCGGAAATATTCCCCGTTTATTCCCGCAAACCTCTATTTGGTTACAAAGTCGTTGCCATCTCTTCGTTGATGATTGCCGCAGTTAGTGCTTTTGTCTGGGTTCACCACATGTATGCAAGTGGCACACCTGGTTGGATGCGAATCATTTTCATGATTTCTACGATGTTTGTTTCTATACCAACTGGCATCAAAGTGTTTGCTTGGGTGGCAACGATTTGGGGCGGTAAAATTAAATTGAATACACCGATGCTGTTTGCGTTGGGTGGTTTGATTATGTTTGTGTTTGCTGGTGTCGTTGGGATTATGCTGGCTTCAGTTCCTATCGATATTCACGTAAATAATACCTATTTTGTTGTCGGACATTTTCACTATGTTCTCTACGGAACTGTGACGATGGGTTTGTTTGCTGGAATCTATCACTGGTTTCCAAAAATGACCGGACGTATGTATTACGAAGGTTTGGGTAAGTTACATTTTTGGTTAGCTTTCATTGGTACTAACTTAAATTTCTTCCCGATGCATCCGTTAGGACTTCAAGGAATGGTGCGTCGAATTGCATCATATGACCCTGAGTATACTTTCTGGAATGTGATTGCAAGTATTGGTGGATTTATACTGGGTATGTCTACATTACCGTTCATTTTGAACATGGTTAGTTCTTGGATTAATGGTGACAAAGCACCCGATAATCCTTGGAGAGCGATTGGTTTGGAGTGGTTGGTTTCTTCTCCTCCTCCTGTGGAGAACTTTGAAGAAATACCTGTCGTGGTTTCTGGACCTTACGGTTACGGTACAAATGAACCATTAGTTGCAGGTTCCCATCATCAAGAGTAGGGAGTGGGGATTGGGGAATATATGTATAAATTTTTATTCTTCACCCCATACCCATTAACTATTACCCAATTTAAAAAAAATCATGGAAAGTTCAGTTAAGACATATATACAGGATTCTCCCATCGTCCATGAGCATGATGAGGAAGGGAATAAGCAGTATGGTTTTATAGTTTTCCTGCTGTCGGAAAGTGTGATTTTCCTGAGCTTTTTCGCTGCTTATGCGGCTACGAAATTAACTACACCTCAGTGGTTGCCTGCTGGTGTAACTGGTTTGGAGGTGAAGGAGCCAATAATCAATACTGTGATTCTGGTTTCTAGTAGTTTTGTCATTTACTTTGCTGAGAGGGCATTGCAGCGTCATAATCTCTGGGGATTTCGCATGTTTTTGCTGCTAACAATGGCAATGGGCAGCTACTTTTTATACGGTCAAGCGGTGGAGTGGAGCGGTTTGGAATTTGGTTTCACAACTGGTGCTTTTGGTGGTTTGTTCTATTTGTTGACTGGGTTTCACGGTTTGCACGTTCTCACTGGTATTTTGTTGCAGACTATGATTTTGATTCGTTCTTTTCTGCCCGGAAATTACGATAATGGGCATTATGGTGTGTTTGCAACTTCGTTATTTTGGCACTTTGTCGATGTAATTTGGATTATTTTGTTTATCTTGATTTACGTTTGGCAGTAGATTGAGGGTGCGATGATCGCAAATATTTATATGCAAGAATGTGGAGACGTTAGATGTAACGTCTCTATTTTGTTTTTTGGGGGTTAGGGATGGTTTATTATTTGATATACAAGGCGATGACCGATATTTTGGCAGATTTGGTTTAGATGAGCGCTATTAATCGTAATAATTATGAATGAAAATCTACTAACAGAATCTGATATTCAACAAGTGATGGAGCGGGTTAAAATTGCCTTTCCATTTTTTACTGATTGGGAATATAATAACAAAAAAAATGAAGAGTATTTCGGCTTTTCTGTCTGGGGGGAGTTGGTTATTAACCCAGAAGAAATAATGCCACGACGTTTTTTATTACACTCGATTTAAATCATGAAAACAAGTGGGAAGGATGTTTAACAATTGGTCAACATTCCTATCTCTGGTCAAGTGCGGATGTCGGTGATGCTCACTTGCTCAATACAGACATGAGTGAATCTTTGGAAGAAGCAATCGTAGAACTTAAAGCAAAAATCCTAGAACTGTTTCGAGCTTTTTCTGTGTTGTGAGATACGATCGCATGTCTTCCCTTTCTGATAAGTAAATTTTAATACACTATTGCTTCTTAATTGTCAAGTCAAATTGAGCTTTTGTAACAAAAATGATAATATTCTTTACGTGAAGTAACAAACTAAAGGAAAAGATTATGTGTACAATTAACCAAAATAAAACTTTTTGAGGTATAAATGAGCGAAATTCCTCTAGTTAGCATAGTAATTTCATCTCAAATCCCCTTAGATGAAATAGAATCTTTAGAAACATCACTGTCTCTAAGTTCAATCAAGGTACAGAAGTTACCAAGTCGGGTATTAGGGGTAGATGACATTGTTTTGGTTGCTACAGTTATTTCAGGGGTAGCAGCAACAGCCCAATTGATGGATTACAGTATCAAAGTTGCTAAGTCAATCAATAATTGGCGGCGAAAATTGCGAGAGAAAGGGATAGAACCAAAAGGTAAGTTAGAACATCCAAAATGCCCCTTTCTTGACTTAAATACTGCCACTGATGAAGAAATAGAAGCATGGTTGTCTCAAAAGTAGGTGTAAAAGTTCCCCTAAAACCGGGGATAAAAGAAGTTACTGAGCAAGAGAATTCGTTCAGTAATCAAATTTTGATCTTATTTTCAGCTCCTCTACTCAATGAAGATTTATCACCAGTAGAGAATTTAGCGATTCAGGAAGAAATTAATGCGATCGCTTCCGTATTAGAGGATATATCTCACCCCATCTTAGTAGAAATAGTGGTGAAAGTTGCCACATCACAAACTATACAAGATGTGTTGTCGAGTCGTTTCAAGCCATTGATTATTCATTTTATTGGTCATGGAATGAGAGAGGGAGATAATACAGCCTTAGTATTAGAGGATGAGGTGGGAATTACCCGTTCTTTTACCGAGGAAGAACTAGAAATAGCTTTATCAAATAGGAAGCAAGTACCCTGTCAAATAGCATTATTAAATGCTTGCCATTCACAAAAATTAGCTCAAGCTTTTGTCAAAGCAGGAGTACCGCATGTAATTGCAGTTAATGCCGAAGATAAAATTTTAGATGTTGCCGCTCGATGTTTTTCTCGACGATTTTATCAAGCATTATTTAATCAAGATTCGGTTAGTAATAGTTTTTTATCGGGTCGTAATGCAGTTAAACTTGATGATAAATTAAAGAAATTGTTTAACTCTTTGACTTTTGAGCAAGGAGTTAATTTCGATGAAGCTTTCAAATATGAATTATTACCTAAAGGTTCCCCCCACAATCAATCACTAATTATAGAACCTGCCGATTCTCACTCTTGTATCTATCCCCATTGGTCAAATACTAATATTCCCCGTGAAGATAAAAACTTTGTTGGACGTAGAAAAGAGATACATCAAGTAATTAAAGCACTGGTAGAATCTGATAAACGTTGTATTGCCTTGCATGGGATGGGAGGAATCGGTAAAACGGCTTTAGCTTATGCCATTGGTAGGTGGTTGCACGAACGCGATCGCTATAAAGATGGAGTTTGGTTTATTAGTTTGCGCGATACTGATTCTGTGGGAACGTTAATTACTAAAGTTAAACAGAGTCTTGAATTAAAGGGTTTTGCCTTAGAGAGAGAATTAAGAAATAGTAGGATTTTTTTGATTCTTGATGATTTGGATAAATTGATTGAGAAAGAGTCCAATGAGTTAATTGAACTTTTAAATCCGCTTTTGGAACAATGTCCTAATTTGCGATTGTTGTTAACTTCCCGTGATTCTTTAGTAAGGGATATTTATTGTCATCAAGAAGAAGTTTGCAGTATGGGAGTATCAGAAACAAGAGAGATATTTAAAAAGTATGCTCCACCTCAAGAACAATGGGGAAATAATGATGATTTGGAGCAAGATTTTCATCTTTTAGCAAAGTTTCTTGATGGTTATCCTTTACCTATTAAACTAGCAGCGTCTTATATGGCATAAACCCAATCTACCCTCAAAATGCTGTGTGAAGAATTGGTTGATGAACCATTAGATATTCTTGATACTTATTCTCCCGAACAAAGAAAAGAAAGAAGTTTGCGGATAACTTTAGAGCGTTCTTTTGAGATGTTATCGGTAGAAGCTCAAGATATATTTCCTTTGTTAGCTTTCTTTCCAAGTGGATTGAGTCGCGATTTAGCTAAAGCTATTTGGGATAGAAGTGGGAATAAGGTTTTGTTAGAATTGTTTAAGTTTTCAATGGCAGAAAAATCTGCTGCTGCATCTGATTGGAGAGTAACTTTACCCGAACCTGCCCGTACTTATGCAGAAAGTAAATTGCAGAAAGGAAGAAAAATTGAATATCTTGCTCCTCTCGTTTTAGATTTTTATTATAGTAATTTTTGCGATACAGTTCTCCAACTTTTTAATAAGAGAGATAATAAAGGTCAGCAATTACTTCTACAAGAAAACGCAAATTTAATCCTGTTTCTTGAATGGGGTTATAACCATGAAACTAGTTCGGATAAAATTTGTCGTAGTGCCAGGATGACAGCTTTATTAAGTCCTTATTGGCGTTGGATTGAACCGAATAAAGACCCTTTAGTTAGATTGAATTTGGCTTTAACTGCAACTAAAAGAAATCAGGATAGGGAAGGAGAAAATTTAGTTAGAAATGCCATAATTACTCTTTCTTCTAGGGAAGCATTTAAAGATGTTCAATCTTTGGGGCAAGGAAGTTATGATATAAAGTTCTTTGAGTTTGAAACTGTCACGGTTAATGCTTCTGGCGAAATTATAGAACGAGAAACTAAACAAGCCGATTACTTTAACGAAGACTTGAATGAGTGTATTAACATAGAAATGGTTGCTATTCCTGGTGGTACATTTATGATGGGTTCACCCAAAGGAGAAGGGTCTGAATCTGAAAAACCTCAACATCAAGTAACCATTCAACCATTTTTTATAGGCAAGTACCTCATAACTCAAGCACAGTGGCGATTTGTAGCCGAGTTATCCCAGGTACACAGAGAACTTAATCCAGAACCGTCTAGATTTAAAGGAGATGAGCTACCTGAGTTCTTTTGTCCTTTATTCTTTTTCTTTTTTCCTTCCTTTTTCCTTTTATGGCGGATCGATTTTTTTTAGTAAAAATAAGCTAATAGAATATACGAAACATCTCCGGAAAAGACGTAGAGACGTAGCAATGCTACGTCTCTACAAGGTTCTGGGAAACGCATAATTAAATTCGGTCGATGTCTAGGGTTTTCTGCAAAATAAGCGTCTAGCTGATGGAATGCTCATGCAAATTTAAACCTTCAATAAAGTGAAAATCTTTAGTATTCAAAGTATATAAATCAATCTTATAAACCAATGCAGTTGAAGCAATTAAAGCATCAGGGATACTTAATTTATGACTGAGAGAGTAAGTTTCCATCAATTCAATGAATTGAGCAGATATGATAACATCAACTGAGACAAAATTAAGTAATCCTAAATGTTTCTTAATTTTATTCAATTCGGACTTATTAATAGCACCATAGTATAATTCAGCTTGACTAATGGCACTAACAGCTAATTTATCTAGCCCAATACGGCGAAGCTCATGGATAACCCTAGAATTATTTTTATAAAATTCGATGAGAATATTTGTATCACATAAAATCATTTAACATCTTCTCGCCATGCTTTTTGACGAATCGATTCGGTAGTCACATCTCTATTTTCCCATAACCCGGCTAAAGCAAAAAAATCTTGCTCATTATTAGATATAGTGGTCTTATCTTCCATTAATTCTACAGAGTTAACAAAATCTAAAGCGGAAAGAATCTTAGATAGCATCTCTGCTTTTTCTTTATCAGCCACTCGGACTATTAATTGTTCCATATTTGCGCGGTTATAAAACAAGATTATCTAAATTGTACAACTATTTCTGTTTTGCTTACGGGAAGATACGAAAATGACCCTTCTTAAAACAATTCGCGTTTCCTCGCTTCTTCGAGAAGCAAACTACGTAATTATTCTTATAGCGTATATTTCGTAGGGGGTGGAGTCTCCCCACCCTTCCCATGATAGTGTTAGTAAGTATATGATTTAGAGTAATCCAAGAAATAAATGATCCAACTGTTGATCCTGAGTCGCTATGTAATAGACAGAGATGCTTCATTGCGCTTCGCTCCATTCAGCATGACAATTGGGCACTTTTTTACTTGGAACACTCTTAGATGTTTTTTTTCTGGAAGTTCCTAAATCAAACTTCATGCGATCGCAATATCCAGCGAATCTGTAATTTTCAGGAATAATCTACACATCTTTATTGATTAAACTAGCTAAAGTAGAGACCATTTCTATGGTTTCAACTGGTTTGGGAATGTGAACAGTAAACCCCATTTTAAAAGCACGTCCACGTTCCCCCGGATTATTAGCAGCAACGATGGCAATCATGGCTATAGACTTGCGGTTGTTTGGCTCAATTTGTTCGATCTGGGCAGTGAATAAATCAGTATCATCGTTATTTAAAACAGTTAAATCTATCAACATCGCATCAGGTTTAACCAGATTAATTGTATTGATGATATCGTCGAGAGTAGTTGCGATCGCAACTGCATGACGTTGCTCAAGGTTGGCACAAAATGTTGCCGCATCAGGTGATAGCACCAAAATCTTCGTATTTTCCAAGCGGCAATAATTAAATTGATACTCTACGCGATGTTTTTTCCCCCATTCGCACATCATTTCGGTAATTGGGGTGAAAGTTTTACCGTGGGGGGTAAGAGCATATTCAACGCGAGGTGGGAATTCTGGAAATGATTCTCTATAAATTAAACCCTCTGTTTCTAATTCCCTCAATTGTTGAGTCAATACTTTCTGGGTAATATTAGAAATTAATAATTTTAATTCGCCAAAACGTCGAGCATCCCGTCTCAACCACCAAAGAATCAGACATTTCCACTTACCACCAATTGCCTCAATTGTCACTTCTACAGGGCAGGAATATTTTTTTATATTAGTATCCATTTGGTAACTATTAACCTTTGAATGTTATATTTTAGGCGCTCTGGGAAGTCACCACAAGCAAAATTATTGGTGTACATCTTCTGGTAAAATATCTCTAAGGAAAATCAAACATGAAAATTAGCGGTGCGGTTGCATTAATTACGGGAGCAAATGGTGGAATTGCCTCTCACTTTATCGAACAATTACTGGGTTTAGGTGTCGCAAAGATATATGTATGCGCTCGTAGTGTGACAAAACTCAATCCTCTGCTGGAACTCGATCGCGATCGCATTATTCCAGTTGAATTGGATGTCACAAATCCTCAATCTGTTTTAACCGCAGCATCTCAATGTCAGGATGTAAATCTTTTAATTAATAATGCCGGAACTTCGCTCAATCAGGGACTAATTGCCGCATCAGATATCGATAGTGCCAGAAATGAAATGGAGGTTAACTACTTTGGCATGTTGTCCATGTGTCGCGCCTTTGCACCTATTTTAAAACAAAATGGTGGCGGTACGATTGTTAACATTCTCTCACTGTTAGGAAAAGTTAATCTACCTTTCAGTGGTTCTTACAGTGCTTCTAAAGCTGCTGCAATATCAATGACTCAAGGTGTGCGGGCAGAACTTGCTGTACAAAATACTCTGGTTGTTGCGGTGATGCCGGGAACAGTGGATACTGAGTTAGCGAAGGAATGGCCTAATCCCAAGGTAGCACCTGCGGAAGTCGCTTCTTCGGCTTTACAAGCGGTAATTGATGGTGTGGAGGATGTTTATCCTGGTGAACAAGCTGCACAGGTTTCTGCACAATTACTTACTGATCCGAAAGGGGTAGAGAAATATATGGCAAGTTTTCTCCCTGGTATGATGTTAGCAGGGACTAATGCTTAAGTAAGTCGGCATGAATAAATCATCATGGTTAGTAGTTGCGCTTTAGCGCTATAAGGGAACACCAATAAATAAATTCTCCAAAGTTGTAGGGGCAGGGTCTCCCTGCCCTTATGAGTGATATGGTTGGTAAATGTAGATGTGGAGATTTTATTTTCTGGAAATCCCTTAGTCTAAAATTGAACAATTGAATCAGTAGTTATTTATCTACACAGCCTTCTATATCTTGGCACTGTGCTTAATTGTGAAAAGCATGGTGTTTTTATTTACATTTGAGTAGATGGATGCGATCGCTTTGCTGACCTTCAATATCACATTCATTTATCCTAAGTTTTAACTATTTCCTGAAGTTTTTTCGTAGCTTTCTCAATTGAGTCAATACTTCCGGGATTAACTAAGCCGTTATACTCAAAAACGTAGACTTTATTATTTTGTACGGCTGTTAATTTCTGCCAAAATGTTTGTTTTTTCAATCCATTAATTACTTCGTCTCCTGAACCTGCTTGGGGAGAGTTCACAACTATTATTGCATCTGGATTTGACTCTAATATTTTTTCTGCTGAAAGTGTTAAATATCCAGGTATTGGACTTTTCCCTTGTAGTTCTGCGGCTATATTTTTGACTTTGAATTGAGTTAGCATATCTCCTGCCCAGCTATTTTTATTTGGGGCAAGAATTGGCTGAAGACTAACTATAACTAAGGTTGAAAGATTGTTTGTTTTTGAGTTGGATTGATTTAATAAAAAAGATTCATATTTTTTTAATAATTGTTGTGGGTCTGTGCCTGTTTTTTGTGCTAAATCTTTTGTTAATTCTGTTAGTGTTTGCCAATTGTTAGTTTTTGTTTCAAATGTATTTATTTTGAGTTTTTTTAAGCTTTGAATTGTTTGGTCGTTAAAGCCAGATGCACCTATGACTAAATCAGGTTTGAGGGCAATAATTTTTTCTAAGTTGGGTTGAGTTCTTCCTTCTGATACGCGGGGAATTTCTTTAAAGCGGGGGTCATTGTTGAGTAGTTGTGTTCCTGAAATTCCAACAATTTTTGTTTTATCTAGTTGGTAAATAATATCTGCTGATAGGGATGTGAGTGCTATTACTCTATTTGCTATTGCTTGGTTTGTTTGCGGGTTTATTGCAGGTTGTTGGGTGATTGATGGGGTGCAACTGATGAGAATTAGACTTATAAAGATGGTGAGTAAGTGTTTTATTTTATGTTTATTCATTTGCTGAGTTTTTGGGTTTTACTTGACACATTTTAAGATGGTTAATTTTGTTTTTTAACGCAGAGTAACGCGGAGGTTGACGCAGAGGTTCACAGAGAAATACGGAGGTGTGAGGAAGGAGGAGAGTATTTGATTAATTTGAATTAATTTGAAAGCCACAAAGCTACGTTTCTCACGTATGTTTGAATATCATTTAATGCACGTGGCTCTTTTGTCATGCCATTTCCTGGTGCTTCATCTACAAATGTAGGACAACCTTTTTCGGTGTCCCAATTGTAATCCACTAGGTGATGAAAACTAGAGTTGGTAATTGCACGACCTAACATATTTCCCTGTTCATCTTGATGATGGTCTATTATTACTACTAAGTTAAAATCACGTTTTGTAATTATACTTTTACTTAGGGCAATTACTCGCGCATTTGGGTTATTTGGAGGTGTTCCAATTCCTCCCTCGTGGGGATGTGCGGGGAAAAATTCTATTATTCCTGATGGGGAGTTGGGATTTTGTAAAAGTTCATGAACTGGTTCAACAATCTTAATGTTTTGATAGTCTCCGTTTGCTCCAGAATGATAGTTGGGGTAATTAATATAAGTTGTGTAAGGGTCATCACGATTTAAGCGTGTTGCGTCGGGGTCAGGGTTTTTACTGTAAAAATAATGGGTATCACCAATGTCGATGATACCGCACATTGAACAACCCATGTCTTGATGGTCGCGGGTTGTGAGTATGCCACCTCCGCGTTTACGGAATGCGTTTATACCTGCGATGTCTTTTTCACTTAAGCCGTCACCGATATCTAAGGCAAATAACCAAAGCTGCTCAAAATCGGATTGATCGAGGGAACTGAGAATTGGATCGTTACCCTCGATATCGGTTATTCTGTCCCGTCCAACTACTTGATATAATGGATTACCTGTTTCGTCTTGTAATGATGCTAGATAGTCCTTTAGCAGCGAAAAACGGGTGATATTCCAATCGTCTGGAGTTGTGGGAATTGTGGTTTGTAGAAGGATGGGAATTGGTTTCACCATTTTACTCTCTTTCGCTTTTTATATTTAAACTATTTTGTGGGACTGTTTGACATATTTTATCCTAATTACTAGTTTTTTTCGTGTGTTTGCTCTTGTAACTCTGCTTGGGAATATGGCTTTTGTATGGGCTTTAAAATCGCTAAATGCAGTTGGTGACGTGTGTCAGTTTGCATGTAGCGCTGTTGTAAAGGTAGCCATCTCTGCCATAGTTGATGACGTTTTTCTGCTAGCAAATTTACAAATGTTGGCAGTTTTTCGGTAAATTCCGATCCAAAAATATCATGGAACCACTCTTCTAAAACATCAATGTCGTGAATTTCCCCCAATATATCTTGAATATTTTTCACATCTCCCACATATCCTGCATAGGTTTCGTCGTAAAATTCCACGAATAATTCCATTTGATAACGCAGTCGTTTTGATTGTTTTCGCAAGCTGTGGAGAAGTTCATTATTTCTTGCTAAATATCTGTGAATTTCTTTCTTTTTATCCTCTTCCTTAAAGTTATCAGAATCATTTAAATGGGATAATGTAGATGTATCTAAATACATGTCAAATTGCCAACCTGGATGCAATAAAAATTTGCTCACTTCCGGCAAAAGTAAATCGGGAAGCACTAATTCAATGGCTAGTTTTGCTGATTCTTGATAACTTGGTTCTTCTAACCACTGATTTAAAGAAGATTTTAGTAACTTATAACGGGCATCTTTTAATGTTTCTTTGACGCTCAATGCGACATTTTCGCGATGTTTGTCAAATACATCAAATGCTTTTTGTAGATATTTTAGTTCTTGATTCGTCAAACCAGTTTGGAAATTAGTTTCGATGCTTTCCTTGAGTACGTCTAAATCCCTTAACTCACCTAACTTACGGGCAATCTTACCAATATTGCGATCGCACGCTGTTTTCGGTAAGTTTACAGCGAAACCAAAGCTACTTACTACGGTTCGCAAACGACGCATTCCCACTCGCATTTGATGCAATGCTTCGGTATCTTCATCTTTCTTTACAGTCTTTTCCCACTTCAAAATTTTTTTAAAGTGCTTCTGAATCGCTTGGTAGGTATAGTTTCCTAAGTCTTGAACTATGGGTTTTGTGGCTAAGGTCATAATCGTACCAGGTATGATGATTAATTTTTCTGCTTAATTTAACGGTAAAACATCAAAATTTGACGTTAATATAATTTTTTTTAATAAGATTCTGATTTTCTATAACTCCACTCTGCTAAAGGTAAAACTAGATTTTTAGCCCAAATTACAGGTTATATAAAACTCAGCATATACTAACTCTGTCAAAGGTTATATCTATATGCTAATAAAATTAATATTATTGTGATGAAATTGTTATTTTGGTATTTATACTGCGTATTTTTTTAGACCAAAGGTATTGTTGCTAAGTTCAAAAACCCAGATAATAACTATAATCCTACACTTTGGGTTTGTATAATATGTACGATTCTAATTCGATTCAGCAAGTTTTACTTAAGTTCAGCAATAGTTTTAAAGAACACAGAGAGGACATATCAGCAGTTCTGTTGTCACCAGAGAAACACCTATGGTTAGGTTCTGACGAAACCTCTACAATCGAACGTCTAAACCTGATTGATGCCAAAAATTTTGCAGAACATAAGCAATATCAAGTCATGGATTTTATTAGTTTACCAGCCCCATCATCGGATGAAATCGATATCGAAGGATTAGCATATGACGACTATTATCTTTGGTTTGTAGGTTCTCATAGTTACAAACGTAAAAATCCGAAAATGGAAAAAAGTGATACTAAAAATGTTCAAAGACTGGCAACAATTATCACTGAACCTAATCGCTATATATTGGGACGAATTCCCCTTATTAATGGAGAATTAGTTGCGTCATCTCCATATCCAAAAGATTCGACTCGACAGTTGAGTGCAGCTAAACTCGAAGTAACACCAATGGGGAATTTACTTATGGAAGCACTTGCTGATGATATCCATTTGGGTACTTTTATTAAAGCGATGATTCCAGGTAAGGATAACGGTTTTGATGTTGAAGGTATGGAAGTTCAAGGAAATCGAGTTTTTCTCGGTTTGCGTGGTCCAGTTTTGCGCGGTTGGGCTGTTATTTTAGAGATAGAATTAGTAGAAAGTAGCCCTGGGTTGTTGAAGTTATCCCCGACTGGTGAAAATGGTAAGGGGTATAAAAAACATTTTATTTTTTTGAATGGTTTAGGTATTCGAGATTTATGTTGTGATGGTCGAGATTTACTTATTTTAGCAGGACCAACGATGGATTTAGATGGACCTGTGCAAGTATATCGGTTAAAGGAGGGTTTTAATTTACAAGCAGATATCTTGCATAAACCAGAGTTAGTATTGGAAATTCCCTATGGTAATCGAGATGATCGTGCAGAAGGGATAACTTTATTTGGGGATGTATTAGGAAAAGCTTCTTTATTAGTGGTTTATGACTCTCCATCGAAAACAAAAAGAGTGGTTGGAGATGCTGATATTTTGGCGGATGTTTTTGCGATCGCGGATGGGAAGTAGAGAATAGACATCTGCTGGAAAGGTTGTAGAGATGTAGTATTACTACGTCTCTACAATTTGTGTAACGTATAATTAATTTTCACGACGTTATGTTTAATAGGTGAACCCCTAACTACTCAACCTATAGTTAAGGATTATTTACAGCAAAATGGCAAATTATTCAAAATTTATGCTGTATCTTGAGTAAGATTATTGTCATTTACTCAATTTCATCCTGTTTTACTAGTTATAATTTTTGTTTTTCAGGCAAATTTTAAACTCAGTACGATAATTTTATTAATAACCAGGGTAATCCACCATCGTTAAACTTTTTTATCGTGGAAGGATTATTTTTATGCTGCACAAGAAACGCTTTATTTTTTCGCTGCTAGGATTAACTGTTGCTAATTTACTCACGAATATTAATACTCACAAAGTAATTGCGAATGAAGGAATTGAAAGTACAAGTAAATTTGTTATTAGTGCTGATAAAATTAAAAATGAATCTGTGGAGAAACGACCAATTGAACTAAATAATTTAGCTCCTGTACTGTTGCATGATGATTTATTTTCCCATAGTAATTATGAAATAAATAATTCAGAAGCAATTTCTCATCAAGCAGTAGATTTAATACCGAAAAATCGTCTGAATTCAAATAGAAAACTCACTTATATATCTGTTGATTTGGATAAGTTATGTAAAACTTCTCCAGATAATTTGCGCTGTTCTCAGTATTTTAAAACTACGCTAGAACAACAACCCAGTGAAAGCGAAATATCCAAACGATTAACCAGTCAATCAATAGGAGAAAGTAACCAAAAAGCAAGTGGTTGGGCTGTGACACCAGAAGCTGGAACCCTGGTTTTTGGGGCTTTTATAACTAAATCATTGACCTCTAATTTAAATGCACGAGTCGGTTTAAATACTGCTTCAATTGCTCTTGCTGGATATCAAAAACGCAAGAATGAAGTTACCTATGATGCGAATTTAAATTTATTCAATGTCTCTACTTTAGTTGATTATCATCCCTTCAAAAAATCCGGTTTTCGGGTTACAGGTGGTTTGGTATTTAATGATAATAATCTTGAAGGGAAAGCGAGAATCAAAGATGGTGTCACCTTTGAATATGATGGAAATCGTTATACGAATAAAGATATTGCTTCTGTTAAAGCTAAAGTCTCTTCTTCTAATAATATTGCCCCATATCTTGGGATTGGCTGGGGTAATGCTGTAAAACCGGGAAAACGTTGGGGATTTTCCGCAAATCTAGGTGTAGTTTTTTCTGGTTCTCCACAAGTTGATTTGGATGCAAATATTGTTAATGATAGCTTAAGTGAGCAAATAAATCGTGACCTTAGGGTTGAGGAAAAGGAACTGGAAGACGATTTAAATGGATTTAAGATTTATCCAGTGCTTTCATTAGGTGTTTCGTATCATTTTTAGTGGTTCTTATTAAGTATTGGGTAACAACTTCTCGCTCATACTCCATACTTTTTAAACCATTTTTGGAGACGTTGCCAGCCATCTTTCGCGTCTGAATCACGGTATGAGGGGCGATAATCGGCAAAAAAAGCGTGGGGAGCATTGGGGTAGATAATGATTTGGGATTTACTGTTACTGGATTTAAGCTTTTCCCGTACTTGCTCCACTGTGTTAACAGGAATACCCGTATCTTGACCACCGTAAAGTCCAAGAATGGGGACTTTTAAGGTAGAAACAACATCTATGGGATGCTTGGGCTGAAGCTCTGTAGACTCACTCACTAAACGCCCATACCATGCCACTCCTGCCTTGATTTTAGGATTGTGCGCTGCGTATAACCAAGTAATTCGACCACCCCAACAAAAGCCCGTAATTCCTACCCTGTTGGCGTTACCCTTGGATGACTTTACAGCCCAATTGAGTGTACTATCAAGGTCTGACAACACTTGGGCATCCGGCACTTTAGCAACAATCGGGCGAATTTCGTCAATACTGGTTAACTTTGAGACATCACCTTGGCGCACAAACAATTCAGGGGCAATGGCGATGTATCCTAACTTGGCAAAACGGCGACAGACATCTTGAATATGTTCGTGTACGCCAAATATTTCCTGAATCACCAAGATGATGGGAAAATTTGTGCCCTTTGCAGGCATGGCTCTATAACCAGGAATTTCCCTATCTAAAACAGGTATTTTCACGGCACCAGCGATTAATCCTTTGGTGTCGGTGGTAACAACTTTTCCTGAAACAGGTTGGACTACGAGTGCAAAACCCGCCGTCAGAGTGGCAGTTGCGATAAATTGGCGGCGTGTTATTTCTTTCATGATTGTGACCAGTTATTTGGGATAATTATTGATATTCCCTAAGTTTACTCTATGTTTCGGCTGGCTCTTGAGTAGATAGCAAATGGGTTTTATAGTAAAATAGATTTGGGATGATGTTGTTAATTTAATTAAAAATCACCAGATACTAAAAAATTGCGATCGCAATGTCTAAATCAGCTAATTATCATTAACTCTTAACTTAAAATAAATGCAATCTAATTCCAATCTTACTAATATAATTATTGAACGCATCAAAGCTAATCCCAAGCACCGTATCACTTTTGCTGAGTATATGGATATGGCACTATATTATCCAGAATCTGGTTATTATTCTACCCAAGCTTTAAATCTTGGTAAATCGGGGGATTTTTTCACTTCGGTTCACCTTGGTGCTGATTTTGGCGAAATGCTAGCGGTACAATTTGCTCAAATCTGGCAAATTTTAGGCAAACCAATACCTTTTACTCTGGTGGAAATGGGTGCTGGGCAGGGTTATTTAGCAAAAGATATTTTGAATTATTTACATCAACAACATGAAGATTTATTTACGAATTTAGAATATATTATTATTGAAAAATCAAATAATTTAAAAAAATTACAGCAGCAGACTTTAGATGATTTTAGTCAAGGAATTAACCAAAATATTAACTTACGTTGGTGCAACTTAGAGGAGATTACAAATAATTCAGTAGTTGGCTGTTTTTTATCCAACGAATTAGTTGATGCTTTTCCCATACATCAGTTTACTTTGACAGCAGGAAAGCTCAAAGAGATTTATGTCGGATTGGCAGAAAAATCTGATATTTCCGATGTCGAAGACTCACCTGATTTTGTAGAAATTATCGATGAACCATCAACACTTCAACTAAGTGAGTATTTCCAATTAGACGAAATTGATATTAGTAATTATCCTGATGAATATCGTAGCGAAGTAAATTTAGCTGCACTCGATTGGTTAACTTTGCTAAGTAAAAAACTCCAACGAGGATATATTTTAACGATTGATTATGGCTATTCCGCAAGTCGTTACTACAACCCTCGGCGAAATCAAGGAACATTACAATGTTATTATCAACACAAACGACACGATAACCCCTATGTTTTAGTCGGACAACAAGATATCACAGCCCATGTTGATTTTACTGCCTTGGAGCGATGGGGGGAAAGCTGTGGTTTACATAAAGTTGGATTTACCCAGCAAGCATTATTTTTGATGGCTTTAGGGTTGGGAGAGAGAATTTCCTCGCTTTCCGAATCTAAGCTTCCTCTCCTCGATATGTTACGTCGTCGAGACTCGTTACATCAACTATTAGACCCTTTAGGTGTTGGTGGTTTTTGTGTATTACTGCAAAGTAAGGGACTAAGTATGGTAGAAGCCGCAGCATCCTTAACAGGGTTTGTAATACCAGAATAATAGCGAGACGCTCCCACTAGACCTATTAATTTAAAGCATTTTTTATTGGGAAAACTCTAATACCAATTACTTGTGAAGCTGCACATTATTTCGATTTCTCCAACCTCCCCTTACTAAGGGGAGGTGCCACAGGCGGTGGGGTTATTTTATGCATCTTCATATTAAAATGGTATAAAACTTAAAATATTATTAATATTGGATCAAAATTTAGTCAATTGGGTGTTGTAATGATTAAAGTCTAGGAAGAGACGAGTCCAAGGTATAAAACGTAAAGGTATAAAAAATGTCTACTCACGATTTGTTTATGTTGATTGGATTACTTACTCCCGGAATTTTACTTTCGGTGTTGGTTCTGGTTACATTTGCTGCTGGCGGTTGATAATATAAGAGAGACGCGATGTATCGCGTCTCTACATTTTTTATTCATTAATTTGGGGGATTTTTTATTGGGGGTTAGGTGGAAAATGTTTGGTGATAACATTTAATCTTAAGGTTTAATGTTTAAATTAAGATATTGATTATATTTACTAATAACTAATTAGCGATAAAGTTTTGATTTTAACTATTATTAATCATCAATTAGATAGGATAAACATAGAAGGAAGCATTAGTAGGAAAGTAAAGCATGAAGGTGGCATTTCTGGGGACTGGATTAATGGGGTTGCCAATGGCACAGAGGTTGTTGCAAGCTGATGTACAGCTAATTGCTTACAACCGTACCCCAGAGAAATTAGCACCACTTCAAGCAGCAGGGGCAGAAATTGCCGTACATCCACGTCACGCGATTCGTGCTGCCGATTATGTCGTTTTGATGCTGACGAATGCTTCTGCTATCTACAGCGTTTTGTTATCTGATACTTCATGGCGATCGCTCGCTGGTAAAACTGTGATTCAGATGGGAACTATCACTCCAACGGAAAGCAAGGAAATCCGTGATACTGTTGTAGCGGCTGGTGCTGAGTACATCGAAGCTCCTGTTTTAGGCAGTATTCCCGAAGCTGAAGTTGGTAAGTTAATAGTCATGGTTGGGTCATATCGGGAACAGTATCAAAGACATCAAGATATTCTTAAGTATTTTGGTTCAGAACCAGTCTACGTAGGAGAGGTGGGTACTGCATCGGCGTTAAAATTAGCACTTAATCAGTTAATTGCTTCACTAACGACATCATTTGCGCTAAGTTTGAAGTTTGTCCAACGTCAAGGTGTTGATGTTGATGTATTCATGAAAATTTTGCGGGAAAGCGCTTTATACGCACCAACATTCGACAAAAAATTACAACGAATGCTTGATAATAATTATGACAATCCCAACTTTGCGACGAAGCATTTGCTCAAAGATACGGATTTATTTATTGATGAAGCCAAAAATGTTGGTTTAAATGTTAATAGTATTGAAGGTGTAAGAACTATTCTTGATACCGCAATGCGAATGTCTTTAGCACAAGCTGATTATTCCTCACTTTTTAGTGCCCTAAGTTCACCAAATGATGCTGATTAAATAAAAGTAGAAAATCCATAATCAAAAATGTGATATTTTGGTTTTATTGTGTGGTTTCTGATTGTAGATTTACAGAATTAGAGACGTTCGTTTGAACGTCTCTATCATTGATTGATATATATGATTTTTGTGTCATCTGTATTAATTGTTCGGGTACTTCACTACTCATCTCACAAGTTAAAATCGGCATTTCCTGCCAGCAATTACGACAAAACAAAGTCACTTGATGATTACGAACGTAACGCAGAAGGGGTGAGGAGCAACAAGGGCAAATTGTCATAAAAACCTCTACGTTTATTAATTAAGTTGATAAATATAACAAATCTACTTAAAGGAGTAAATTCTATTTAGGGCTTATCGTCTAATTATTTAAATACTTATAACTAGCTAATTAATGCAACCTGGCTTATTAAAGCAAATTGTAGCCTACGTAACTTTTTAAGTTTACCACTATCTAAAGGTTTAATCC
>NZ_NTFS01000008.1:17963-41096 GCF_002289455.1 Brunnivagina elsteri CCALA 953 | reverse complement strand
ACTGAATTCTCTTAAGTAGTACTTGCACAATTAAACGTGGCACTCGTTCAAAACAATCAGTAAGAAATTCAGTAATCTGATAGTTAGAAATATCAGAAACTGGTTCCAGTTTAGCTAGAAGTATTTTTAATTCTTCATTTGATAAACTATCAGGTGAGATTCCATATTTACGATTAAAAATTTTACATAATTCAATTGCCAGTTTAGTGTTGCTACCAATCTTAATTTCAAGAGCCATCATATTAACTAATTCTGGCTGGGAATCTCTCATCATGTACAAAGAAGCTATTGCAGACTTTTTAACTTCTATATCATCATGAATAAGTAATTTTTTAATGATATCAAGATCGGCTGACTGAAGATTATTTCTCCAAGCCCAAATTTTTTCGGCAACAGAAGAACAAAGAAGAGTAAAATTAGTATCTACAGCCAACTGAGTAAACTTAATTGCACGATGCTCATCAAATTTTCTCAGTTTATATAGCAAAGATGCAAAATTTTTTGCCAATGGAGATTCTGGTAATTCAATAATCCCTTCGCACATTTGAGCAATATACTCTGCTTGTGTTATTTTTAAAAAAGTATCTAAAAATAACGATCCAGTTCGATTATCAAAGCCACAATTCTGGATTATTATTAATTCTTTATCTAATGCTTGCACTCCTGACTTAGCATCAGGATATCGTTTCAAAAACTCTTGGGCTACATTCGTAGAAAGTTGTTCAACTCGTTTGTCTCGTTCTTGCCAATTAAGTTTTTCAGAATGGAGATCAAATTTACCTTTATTATTTATAAGCCAATCTAACTCGTTTATGTAAGCTAAAACTCCAATAAATCTAAGTTCAAAGGTATTGGGTATTAAATTAATTATTTTTAATGCTTTTTTTCTTACTATTTCTGAATATCCTAGATGAACGTAGTAATTTAGTATACGAATAACTTCTAAGTTAATAAGTGCTGAATTCTTTTGGTCAATAAATATACTAATTAATTCTAAAATTTTCAACTGTTCGGGTAGCCATTTTTCACATTGCTTGCTATCCTTTTTTCCAGATAAACGATCAGTAGGTTCTTTTAATGCTTTTTCTAAACTACTCAATGCCCGTAAGATAATTTTAGGTTCATTTGATCTAAAGCAGTCACAGATTAAACTTAGCACCTGTTCGCGGATTTTTTGTGTTTTCTGACTATCTATTGCAAAATAATTAACTAGAAGCGAGCTTCCTTCCATAAAGGTTGAACTTTCATTTTTCTTTAAAAGAATATCGAGAATATCTAAAGGGGAATGTGTATGAGAATGTGCGTCCGTTTTTTTCAGCCACTGTCTAGCTGCTTCTAGTACTGTTTGATTAAATATAATTTTTTTATTGATATCGTACTTAGCTAACTCAGTGAGAACATCTATCGGATGTCTATACTGAAAATACCTTTCTCGATTATCATCTCGTCCTAACTCCCATAGTATGTTGCAACAAGGAAGTAAGTAATTTAATGTGTAGCCAATGCGCTTAAATATCTCAGGTAATTGATTTAATACTGTATTGTGGTCAAAATTTGAAAATCTTTCATCTTCTGGTGTTGTAGCAGGATGCATTGCTAATTTTCCTAACTCAAGCATCTGTTTTGGTTGGTAATAGGCAACTTCAGTCAGAAGTTTCAGTAAATAGTACCTGTTTGAATTGGATGCTTGGCGAAAATCTTCGTAAATATATAACCAAATATCAGTTAATAAATCATTCTCTTCGCTTTTTGTATGCCGAATACGCCAATCTACTTCTGCAAAATTTTTCATCAATTCTTTTAAAGAAACTGACTTGAATTTGTTAAATACTTTTTCTGCATAGCCTGTTGATTTTTCCTTCAATGTCAAACAGGCTTGGTGTAGAATATGGTCAGCAAGAATATCAGGAGTAATTCGCAAAGTATAACCACGAGTAAGCAAGATTCCTGATTTTTCAAGAATATCAATATTACCTACTAATTTTGAACTTTCGATTTGTAGAAATTCTGCTGCCAATTCTTGAAAATCTTCGTTATTTATTCTGATTGGAGCAACAGCAGCAATTAACTTTAATAATTCGTGACATAATTCAGGCTCAATACTTTGACTAATCTTTCCAATCAAAGTGTCATGAAATCGACTGAGTACATCATATTGAAACTCAGTATCTCGCTCTAACAAAAAAGGATCTATCATTTTCTGTACTAGCAGTTGTCCACCTACAACCGTCGCTAGCGGACAATCTTTAGTAGCCAAAGCTAATTTGTTAACCAAATCACCGTGTTTATTACTTAGCGTCTGACATGCTAAAGTTTTCACCTCATCACGGTTTAATTCTTTGAGTTCATCTAATAGTTGAATTTGACGGAAATGAATACCAGCTTGCCTGAAAATTATTTGCAGGTATTCCATACCATAAGGACGGCATGAAACTATTAGTTTATTTGTGGGATTTTGCCTAAAAAATGCAAGCAAAATTGCTACATCTTCTTCACGGCGGTGTGCATCATCTAACACTAGAACACAATTTTCTTTTGGTAAATTAACCACATTTTCTGCTGTAACAGAGATTCCTTCTTCTACAAACCATAAGGTCAAATTAGAATTATTAAATTGCTCTGCAAAAGCATGAAGTAATTTAGTTTTACCAATACCTCCACGCCCAGGTAAAATCAATATTTTCTGTTCTTCTGATTGCAAAAAATCATTAAAACTTTGTAAATAGTCAGTCCTCCCAACAAGTTGCCAAGCATGATTAAAAGGCTTTTCGGTATTTAACCATTCACGGAAAAAATCTTCCCAGGATACAAAAGGAGATAAGCCAGAGGTATTTAAAAGGCTAGTTTTACTGATTTCTAAATCCTCGTGTTTTTCTCCCTTACCAAGAATTAGATTGATTAAGTGGTCTGGTCTTCTAATTTGCGGAATTTGAGGTATTTTTGTCTGTTCGTAGTATTTTTGTAATTCCCTTTCAACGAAATCTGCCAGTTTCCGGTCAGTTATCCAATCACCCTGTGGAATTTTGTTGGGGTTAAGTCCTTCTATCAATGCTCCTGACAATACACCATGTTTACCATCCAAGCGCTCATAAGCAACTTCGGAACTGTGAGATGCAGCAATTATCAAGCGTCTACGTCCAGATACCCGCCCTGGTAAATCACTCTCTTGAAATTCTAGTAATTCGCCACCATAGCAGCTATCCAGCCAAATAATTTGTTCTTTTACAGGGCTTTGCTCTAAGAGTTCCCATAAATCATTGAGCGATATGCTATTTTCTCCTGTGCCTTTAGTATTACTTGTTGCCAAACATATTTTTCTCTTATTACCCAAAGAATTTAGCTGCTGTAATCCATGTCCTGCAAAAAATAGTAGTGCTGTGTCTCGATTGTTGTCTGCACAAAATAACTTGTTAATTTCTCGTGATAATTCCTCAAGAGAAACCTGTCCCTTCGGATCGACCTGTACTTTGCCATCTATCTCTAGTTTCGGCAATCGTGCCACTGTAAAGGTATTATCAGTTTCTAGCAACTGCGCGATCGCTTCTGCATCAGCAGCAGGTGTTGTCAGGTGTTTTGCAGGGCTTGTCGGTGTATCCTTTAAGAAAGGATATTGATTGATACCAACTACAAGTGCATCTCGTCTCATAGTAAATAAATATACATTTATAATTTTTATCAAAAACTAATGAATTCTTCCATTAACAAAACCCTCATAGCCCTATTGCTGGCTATTAAAGAGCTACAAATTCCCTTAAGCAAAGACGAACAAACAATCCTGCAAGATGTCGGACAACAGCTGGATATTGACCCTGATTATTGGGACTTTATCGAAGAACAGATAACAGCACTTATTGAAGGTAATTATACCTTAAACCGACTTTTTAAGGCGAAAATACGCAAATTAGATGCTTTGGATGGTCGAATACCTAGAGAATTTTTGCCTAATTTAGCTGAGTTAAAAACAGAACTTTTCGGGGAGATGAAAGAAATAGTCACCTTCGATGGTTCAAGCAACGGCGAGAATAGGAATAGGACTACACAAATAATTGATATTACTAGCACTGTCCTCCAGACAGAAAACCAAGACCAAACCACCAAGCAACTCGTTTTTTTAGAACAAATCTCCGAATACGTAGAAAATTATCGCTACTTTAATACTTATTTTACCGAACCCAACAACCAAACAGTAATCCCCCAAACTGAACCCCTCATCCACGGACAAACCTATTTTCTCTGTATAAACATTAGCCCCGAACCCCAAGGAATAGATACAACTCCCTTCCCCGATAAAACCTTAACTCAGGTTTGGAACGACCAAGAAACCCTACTTCTCGATGTCGCGGTTACTTCCAAGGATTTCCATATTAATGTAATCCTCAACAAATTATCCTTACCCCGCACAGGTGCATCTGATAACCTGATATTTACAGTCAAACCTCATAAATTTGAGGGTCGCGCTTACATCCAAGTCGAGTTATTCTACCGTGGCTACTTGCTTCAATCCAAGCAACTGGCAATCCTAATTATTCCTACAGTTGGTGCAGATATCCCCGAATCATTGCGTCCTCCTCAAAGTAGCCGCGTGACATTTACTACCACTGATTTACTAACAAGCGAACAACTCGCACTGCTTCCCGAACGGGTTTTGACTGTAGATGTGGAACTTGACCAACGGGATGGTAGCATTGATTTTCGCTTTCTCGATCGCACCCAGGGAAACGAAGAACTGGCATTTTATGATACTACTTTGCAACCTGCTGCATTGGGGAATGCGATCGCAGCCATTCGTCAAACACTAAAATCTATTTCCGAGAGCGAATATCGTTGGTCTGTTGAGGGAAGTATGGAGTCGCTCAACACCTGGCTTCCCAGTTTAGCAAATGTTGGACGCGAACTTTACCGCGTACTTTTACCCGCAAATCAAGCTGAGGGAAGCGAAAAATTACAAGCTGCATTAAGTCCCAATACCGTCATCCAAGTCAACCCGGTGTTAGGAAAAGTTACAATTCCTTGGGCTTTGCTGTACGAGCGAAAAATTAGACAGAGTAAACAAAATCGGGTATGCGATCGCTTTACACAACACGACTTAGATTGTACAGATTGTCCCCATAAAAGTGACCAGCAAGTTGTTTGTCCCCACGCATTTTGGGGTTATCGTTATTCCATCGAGCAATTGCCATGTTGGACTAGCAATAAACATAATTATCCTGTGGCATTGGTGCGACAAATTCAAAATGAAAGACAATTACAATTGAGTTTCAATGTATATCGAAATTTTAAATTTTGGCAAGAACATTTAATCAAATTGCAAGCTATAGGTTCTGTCAATATATTACCTGCTGAGGAAATATTAGAGCTAGAAAGTATTTGGAGCGAACACGGACAAATTTTGGATTTGGTCTATTTCTACTGTCATGGAGGCATAGAAGAAATACCGAAACGACCCTATTTAGAAATTAGTGACGACCGAATTTATAGTAATTTTCTTGAATGTTACGAATCAGCTTGGTTACATCATCCTCTCGTTTTTCTCAACGGTTGTGGAACGGGTGATTATAGTCCGGAAAGTTATGTCAGCTTGATTGATGATTTTTTGAATGCAGGTGCAAGCGGAGTTGTGGGAACCGAATGTCCTGTATCGGAAACCTTTGCTGAATACTACGCGACGGAGGTATTTCAACGTTTGTTTGCAGGGGAAGCAATGGGAAAATCAATGTTGGCTGTACGGCGAAATTTACTGCAACAGTATTATAATCCTTTAGGTTTAGTTTATTCTCTATATGCTGCCCATGAAATTGCTTTAGCACGCTCAGTAACTCAAAATTAAAATATAGCTATAAATAATATGAAACACTGGATTTTAACTGCGGTTTGTTTATTATTAATTACTCCCATACCTGCTTTTGCAGACACAATTATTACAGTTGATGCTAAAGATAAACCATTACAGATAAAAGGTTGGTTAAATGAAGAAAATACCCTCATCGGTAGTATACGTCTTTCTGCTCCAGCCAAGGTCGAACAATTCCAATTTCTTGCTTCCGATTTGCAGCGTCAAGAAGGTTCGGAAATAATCGGTCGTCAACAGGTATCATTTATTGGTGAAACCAAATTACAAGCAGGTATACCCAAAGATTTCCAGGTTAAAGTTAGTAATCCCCAGTCTCCAGGAACCTATAAAGGACAAATTGAGATACGACTTCCATCTCAAAAACCACAAATTGTTGATTTTAATCTATTGGTAAAAGCCAGACCAAAGTTAACATCTGTACGAGGAAATGAGCAGGTGCAATTACAATTAACCCAATGTAATTGGTGGTTAGATTGTGGGTTAGCAAGTTCAATTTTTAACAAAAGTGCATTTTTACAAACTTGGGATTTAGCTTTTGATAACACAGAAGATGCATCTGTAAAGGTAATTGGTGCTGAAGTATTGTTGAAAGGAGAGCAAACAGGATATCAATTAAGCTCAAATCAAATTAAAGTACCAAATATTCCTCAAACTTTAAAAGCTGACCAAATAGTTAAATTACCTTTAAGTTGGGAAACAAATAAAATACCTCCTGACCGCTATACAGGAGCAGTTTATTTATCCTTAGAAGGTGGGAAAGAACGTTTGATTGTTCCCGTTAATTTGACAATGCGGATTGCTCCCCTAATGCCACTTTTTATATTATTTTTGGGCATTATTTGCGGTCGATTAACTAAATATATGCAAGAAAAGGGTATTCCCCAAGCTGAGACATTAGGTAAGGTAAAAGAATTAGAGAAGCAAGTTATTCAAGCTGACCCATTAGAGCAAAAAACTCTTATTCCCATGTTGTCGAAAGCTGAAAAATTGGTGCAGCAGATGAAGTTAGAAGCAGCGACAACGGAAGTTGAGAAAATATCTGCCCGATTTGAATGTTTGCAGCAGTTACGCAATATAGAACAAAAATTAGAACCTTTCAAAACTAATCCTCAAGTGAAGGGGGACAGTGGGATTATGCAAAAAATCAATAATATTCGGATGCAAATTGATTTATCTCAAGATGAGCAAGCAAAAACTTTATTGGAAGAGTTACAGCAAGATATAGGTAAATTACAACTTCCACCAATGATGGGAGATAAGACACCTGTTAATTTATCAGAAGTTGTGAAAGGGGTAAAAGATGCAGTTTTTGCTGTTGGCGCTGCGGTGCAATCTAATGTAACAGAACCTGTGGATAAATGGGTGCAATGGTTGCAAAAATCTCTAATTTTCTTATCTGGAAGTAAATTTCGCACACAAGCAACCTATTGGTTTGCACGTCCTTTGTTTTCGCTGATGCTGTTAGTTGCTTTGTCGGTAGTGGGAATGCGTTCTTTATATATGCAAAAGGGATCAACTTTTGGTGCTGACCCTTTTTCTGATTATTTAGGGTTGTTAGTTTGGGGGTTAAGTGCGGATGTAGCTAGTCGCAGTTTGAGTAATTTAGCTGGGGAAGAGGAGAAAAAGGAATGATTTTACTTACTTTTTTCTCATTCCAGTTTATATTTTACAGCCAGATAAAAAGCAAACTGTCATTGCGTACTCCGAAGCGGAGAAGCAAGCTACGCCCTTGGCGTTCCCGTAGGGTGGAGGAGCGACGTTAGCGAAGTGTTCAACTTTCATTAACAACAAGTTCATACGATTGCTTCACTCCACTTTGTTGCGTGAGTGCTTCGCACACGCTACGCGAAGACAATGACAGGCTTATGCGTCAACCATAGAAAAATATTATAGGATGATCGCACTGGCAAAACATTCGCTTCCGAAAGTAAAAACCCGGAGCCATCATGTAATAATTCCCAAGGTAAATGCGTCAAACCTAACGCTATTTTCTGGGTTTGCGGATTCAATGCTTGTGCTTCACTAGTTTGAATTAAATCAAGATAAATTTTTCTGTCACTACCTTCCTCCAAACCCTGACGCAACCAACCTTCCTTCCCATCCAACCATTGATACAACTCCCGTCCAATTTTCTTTAACTCTGCGGGGGGATTGAAGTCTTGGGTGTAATATTTTTCTTCACACAGATTAATTAATGTCGCTAAAGCTTCTGTATCCCAGCGACGATTACTGTAACTACAGCGCAGTTCAAAGGTTTGGTTTTGGCTCAGGGCAAAGGTAAAGGTAAGAGGCATGGTCAACTAACGTTAGTTTTATAATTCCCTTCACCGTATTATCACTTAATTCCGTAAAGTTATGCTTTTTTCAGCAGTTTAAAATAATTGACTAAATTTATTAGCTAATTTGCGATCGCGATCGCATTTAAACAAGCATTTTTCTATTTTAGCTGGCTCACGCCATAAAAAGAATGAAGTCTATATGAGCAAATATATGATTCATGCAATTGATTATGAGCAAACTTTTGTTACTAATCTTGAGCAATTTGTTAGTAAAGCTGATAAATATATCAAAGTTTACTATTCAGGTCTAAGCGAAGACAAGCATCTTAAAGAAATAGTACAGGGGATTAAAAACCTAGCGATGGAAATAGATATACAACAACTAGAAATAGATTACCAACATCATTGTGAAATCAAAGACTTGATGGCAGATTACGATGACTTAACTTGGTGGTAAAAATCTAAATATTCTAAACCTCAAATATCATCAAGGCTAACGCCAAATAGTGTAATGAAAAATTAGGAATTCTCGATATGGCACCTCGTAAAACAACCACAACATTCCAACAAATTCAAAGTACAATCTTAGGCGAATATGCTATTAGCGATTATTGCGATCGCGTCTATTCCAAAGTTTACTATGCCATCCGTGAACTCTGTGGACTTATAGCCAAACGTACACTCAAAGAATTATTTGATTGGAATGAATTTAAAGAACGCTTTGCAAATGATTTTGGGAAAGTTGAAGAAAAACGATATTCCTTAGAACAATTACTGGAATTCGCAAGTCGTAAATTTGATAAAAGCCTGGAAGATTTGGTAGTGCAAAATCAAGTATCCTGGCAACGCAGACAAGAATATATTCAGCGAAATAATACCAGTAATCAAATGGAGATGGCAGAAGAAAATAACTGTTACTAATCTCCAAACAATAATTACAACCTCTTAATCCTCCAGCAATTAGCTATTCTGGAGGATATTTTATTAGCCTTGATATCCCATCATCAAGCAAGGAAAAAGGAAAACCAATAATTTATCAGCCACCATCAATATGTTGGAAAATAGTTACATTGTTTGGGAAGGAGCATCTTTAATTGATGGTTCACCTATAGTTCTCATATTAACTGGTTTTGCTTATCCCTCATCCAACCGCAGAACAGGAAGACAAATTCAAAGCTGGATTATACAACAAAATTTTGCCCCTACATACGCAGCAAAATATGGTTTCGATCGCGGAGTTTGTGGCTCTTGTAGATTGAAATTGAGTGAAACAGGCAGTTGTTATGTAAACTTACTGACAGCTAATAACGTCTATCGCTCCTATATCGCAGGAAACTATCCCAAATTCAGTGACAAAGAACTAACGGTTTTACAGCATTATCGCTATCCCGTGAGAATTGGTTCTTATGGTGATGCAACAGCAATACCATTTAATGTTTGGGAACCGATTATCTCTGCGTCGGGTAAGCATACCGGGTATACCCATCAACATAAAAATTGCGATCGCACTTGGAAAAAGTATCTCATGGCTTCTGTAGAAACTGAGACACAGGCAAGACAAGCTCAAAGTCAAGGTTGGAGAACTTTTAGAATTATCGCTCCCGATGCAACATTGAGCGACAATGAAATTCTTTGCCGTAATACTGAGGACGATCGCATCCAGTGCGAAACATGTCTGTTATGCGATGGTGCTTCATCGAAACCGAATATTTGCGATTGCATCCACGGTTTTAAATGGAAAGTATCAAATTTTCTCAAATACCTTGAATCAACATCTAATTAATCGAGGAAAGGCAGAAATAGCAGTATCAATACTCTTTCTGTCTTCCTAAAATAGCAGCCTTATGGCAGTGAAAAGTTTGTGGAGAATGTCTCCAAGACAAGAAAAGCCAAAACACGATTGGGGTGAGAATTATGGCAGAAGTATTGAATCAGCCACAATTTCAAGTATTAACACATCGAAATACAGGAGAGAAAACGGGGAGAATTTACTTTCCAGCTTTATTCTTAGCTGAGTTTTATCGAGTCGTCATTAACTGGTTAAAATACTCAAATATTAACTTTGATAGTCGTGATATCAAGGAATACGGAGATGGCTCGTTTAGACTATATTTCAAAACATATAAGGAACCAGAATTAGCTTACTTCCGGCTGATTCAAATGGCAGAAAGAGGGTTAGATATTAGGTGAAATCCCTTAGTGGTGCAGAAAACTTTTCTGAGTCTCATGATGGACAATCTGAATGGTCAAAATAGTACCTGAAACCTAGTCTATTGACTTTGTGCTTTTTTAGAGGTTCAATTTTCACTCAACATCTTTGCTCTAACTCATTCCTTGCCGGAGACAAGCAATGCATATCTGGAGGAACCCCACCTCCAGTAAGGATACAGCACTTCCGGCTATTACACAATACAGTTATCCCCCTCAATTTCCTTCTAATCATAGCTTTCAGCTTTGAGTCTGTACCCCATAGCTGCCGGAAGTGCTGTAAGAGGTGGGGTTCCTCAACGTCAGGGTTCCCAGGCAGAGCCTAGTAACAAGTAGATGACATAATAACTGTATGAACAAAAAGCGTGAAAATTAGATCAAAGTTAACAGCCTAGTTTGAATCCCATAGATGAAAAAACCTTCTGCCTCCTTCAATGTTATGGAATTAGTAATGGGTATTTTCTGCCATTAGACATCTCCAATAATCCAGATTTGACGACGATGCAACAAGGATTTCAGGTTCATTTCTGGAGATGTCTATTACTTCTGTTTGACTTTCTATACTGTTACGTTCCAAATATTCTTGTCTACGCTGCCAGGAAATTTGATGTTGGATTAACAAGTCTTCCAGGGTTTTACCAAATTTACGGTTAGCATATTCCAACAATTGTTCTAGGGAAAATCGCTTTTCTTCCACCTTGCCGAAATCATTAGTAAATCGTTCTTTGAATTCGTCCCAGCTAAAGGTTTCTTTCAAGGTTCGCTTTGCCACTAATCCACACAGAGACCGGATTGAATAGTAAGCTTTGGTATATACTCGCTCGGAGTAATCACTAAGGGACTTCCAACAAAATAATTCCCCAATATTATGTATTGGTGGAACAGGCTAGAAGCCTGTTCCACAGCATGATTATTATTAAACTTGAGGATTTTTTAAATTGGAAGTCCCTAACGCCATAATCGCCTAATACAGAATCTGCGATACTCCCTTTGGGAGTGGCTTTCGCTAACGCCTGAAAATTAGTCACTGATGATTTACGTGCAGCCATGATTTAGTTAAGGAGTTAGTGCGATATCTGCGATGAGCTTCGCTAACGGGCAAAAAGACAGCTGCACAGGTGAAGAAAGAGTTTGGAAGTGCGAGAGCGGAGGAGGGAGAGAATTTAGTTGGTTCCCACCTTCGCGAGACGGTAAACGATATGCCCACTTCTCTATCCCTCTCGCTCTCAAACTCTCATTTCTGACTCATCCCAGGAGGGGAAGAGGGGGAGACAAGGAGCTTTCAAGGGTAGGTTTTTTTGAATCTCGAAAATAGCTGAGAAAATTCTCAATCGCTGAACGAGGTTTCGTTGTTTCAGGATTTGGGCGTAGGCTGAAATGGACAAAAAACGACCAAATCCAAAATACCTACCTTTGTAAGGAGACAAGGAGAGGGGGGAAGTCAAATCATATTCCCCCGCTCCCCCAATCCTCCACTCCCCAACTATCTGCTCCTGAATTAGTCCCTGGAATGCGAATTGTAGTTAGGGCTTGCTGATTAAAGCTAAAACCCTTATAGAAATAGTGCTTGAGGTTGATAGGTCGGTAAAAAGTGCAAGAAAATCAGGTAAAATGGCTCAAAACCCTAACATCAGCATAAAAAATGTATAGAAAAATTGAGACCCCAGCCACCCCAATAGAAAAGTTTGATAGCGAAGCGTGGCGTTAGCCATACTGCCATTTGAGGGGAAATTGGCAGAGGATAATAGATGGGTCATGATGGCTAATTTAATTCCTTGGTCAGAATTTGAAGATGAATATGCTCAACAATTTACGATTGAAATGGGGGCAGCGAAAACTTGACGGGGGCTGTGCCTCCGTCAAAGTTTTCAAGAACCGGCAAAGTCCTTTCGGACAGCTAAAGGATGGTTTTATGGAAAGCCTTACCATTATTCGGTGGAAATTTTATTGCGATGCTTTCATTTAATATTTAAGTTGCAGCAGTTCTTAAACTAAATAATAAAAGTATGATTTCTCTTTATTAATCGGAGAAGTTATCTACACGAATGTCCCTCCAAATGTCTGAAATCTGCCACCCTGATTTGCCGACAGATTGAACTATGGGATTATCCCGCACTGGAATATAGTTTGCTTCTCTATTTTCAAGAATGACTTGTTTATCGAGAGCTATTTCTTCTGGAATATCTTTAGTCTCTGGCTGAATATTTTCGTCTTCTTCTATCTTCTTGATTTTAAGTAGAAGTAGTTGTTCTGATTTTTTGATTAGTGTCATATCTCGATTTTGAGCTAGGAGTATGATTTAAATTGCATGTCAACGCAAACACAGATTTATTATTCTACATTCTCATAATCAAATATTATCAAAATTAAGAAATGTAAATATTCCCAAATTCCAGGATGAGACAAAAGTATCGCTTATTTTTTCGGAGAGCTTGAAATATTTGATTTGTTTCATTTCTGCTTTTTCGTATTTGGGGAAAGTACTAAATTCTCTTGATTTTGCAGTTTATGTTTGTTCATCAAGTATCGATTGGAATATGTTAAAGCAGAAATGTACATCGTTTCCCAAATATCAATATTCCGAGAAAGTCTAGCACCAATACTATTACAAATGAAGGAAGAAGTAAGGAGGAAGAAGGAAGAAGGAATAACTAATAAAAACTTTAGTTCTGAGTTTAAAGCTCAGTCAAGAAAAGATGTTCTTACAAACTAATGGGGGAGCAAAGCTACACCCATTGTTTGCGCTTTTTTGAGGTTGTATAGCACGAAAAAAAACAGTGTCCTTCTTACAAAGTTTTGTGGACGGAAACCGTCCCCACAAACTTTGCGCTTGTTCAATCTCACCCAATTAACGGGTGGGTACTTCTTCCTTCTTTCTTCCTCCTTCTTTCTTCGTGAACTGCTGTTTTCTCAGATATCAAATATTTACGGTAGTAATTATCCCACAAATGACGAATCAATTCCCCTGCAAATTCTTCAAAAGGAAGAATCCATTCATAATCTCCATCCAAAAAGGCTCGAAATGAGGCAACAACAGGCATCACTAAATCGGCAGGCGCTCCAAAGCCAAAGGAATAACGACTATCTGGCAGCAGGGTATTCTTCCGTAAGTCTATCGATGCTAAATCATTGCCTCCTTTACGCTTGGGGTTGGTAATATATTCCTGAATCACCTCGTAAAATTTCTGCTCAATCCATAATGCTTGTGGTAGTAGGGATAGTAATTTTATTAATCTCTCCTTCTCCGCACCAGTAATTTTTGTGGTGCTACTCAAACTTGTGGGATGCTTAGACCTGAGATTTTCGGGATTATATCTATTTCTATCCAGGCAATTAACTAGTTTGAATAAGTGATTGACGTTGCAATGGGCATTAACGGGAGTGCCACTTTGATTCTGGTAGTAGGCAATCCGAAATTTAATACCCAACTTGATTTCCAACCCAGCTAAATGTTGTTTAATAAAATCGTAGTCACCCCTGGCATTTTTCTTGGAACGGGAATCAACTGGTGCAGATGTATTGGAAGCAAGAGCAATGTCCTTGGCTTGCTTTTCCTCCAATCCAATGTGGATGGTAACTTTAACGCGAGCTTTAGCTAAGTTGTAATCGTAATTTTTGGCAGTTTTGAAAGCGAGTATGGTATGTCCACCATTAATAATGCCATTGCTGCCACCTTCGGAAGCTTCGAGAATTTCCAGTTCGAGTTTATCTTTGCTAACTTTGACTTGATTGGCAGAGAGGACAATCCCGGAATGTCGAGCAAAGAATTCTTCGGGTTCGGTGGTTAGGGAGTCAAATATTTGTCGATAGGTTCCACTTTTGCGATTGGGTTCGCGGATATTCGGTTCCAAGGGCAAATCAACGGGAAAATCAGCAATGTGAGCGGTAGCAACAATACAATTACTACTTGCTTTCAGGTGGTTATCAATTTTAATAGTGCAAATCTTGGGCATAATTCAATCAATCAGAACAGCAGCGAATACTTTAATTTTGGGTCAAATGTCGAAGGCAAGGGTGAATATGCGAACAATTCTTAACTGGAATTTAAACTAAAGTCCTGTGATATGGGTAACGATGGTGCTAAAGCTGTTACTTTACAAGATACATCTCTAAAGTTTAATACAACAGTTACATTTGCTCGGATTGGTTGATTGTGAATAAAATTTATCCATAGCTTCTGACTATGCGATCGCACGCACTAACCTACTGTGAAGTATTTTAATTTACGAGTGTAAATTCATCTCTTTTGTCTTACTAATTTGCAAATTTTCCTCACAATTAGTAATAACTTTGTCTGTTAAGTCTAAATTTTTATCTCGGTTTTTAAACTCATCCAGCAACCTATAGAAAGCATCTAAACCTTCTTTCTCACTTCCACAATGAAGCATAATTATCTTTGCCCATGAATTAGAGGTTGATACGTGATATTTCTCTTGCACCCAAGGTTGAAAATTTTCATGAAAATCATCTTCCCATTCTGTAGGTTCAATATCTAATTCTCCTCTCGCAAATTCATATCCAACAAGAAAATGAAATAAATCGCTGACCGAAGCTCTACCAATATACATCCCCGGTCTGGGTTTAATTTTTTGTAAAACTTCATATAATCCACTCATGTTTATTAATGCCTTACTATTACTGACAATTCTATTTTATAACTCCGATAGTTCTTCGATAATAAATTCTTCGCTTGGACAGTGAAAATCTTTAATCCAAGATTCTTTCGTCAATCCTTCCATTGAGAGGTTATCAAATACTAATCCGCGAACTTCTACACCGTAATGTTTACCGTTGAGTGTAATAGACTCATTTATACCACGACATTCCAAACGAGTACTGAGAATATAATACTCTTTGCGCTTTTTGGTTCTAATTAAAATCACTTTCCCCTGAATACCATTTTCTTGCAACCATTGCATGACTGCTTTTGCACATTCGTCACATTTATATAGTCCAAAATTAGCTGTTATCTTTCCTATTTCTCGATATATCTCCTCATTCGATAAGCGACTCACTCATACACCCCAGCATAAAGTTAATACATTAATAATTAATACATAATTTGTTAATATTAAAGTCGCTGTTTAACCAAATGAAATAGTAACCAGATTATAAGCTTATATCTTCCACTGCGCCTAATGCTTTGAGGGTGGCAATTTCAGCATCTGTTAAGCCTTTGACACCTGTAATATTCATGTTTTCATAAGGGCGATTCTCGTTCCGAGACGCTACGCGATCGCGCGGAGCGTCGAGAGGCGATCGCATCTCAATATTTTCAGATATTCGCCAGTTTCTATGTACTAAATTGCAGCATCATACCAATCACCCAATAACCATATTACGATAATTGAAAGGCTTGAATCATGATTTCATTCAGTTTTTGTATGTGCTTAGTTGTTAGCTGACCTAAGCGTCTTACTACTAAAAGACGATTTAAGGTAGCAAGTCTCGTGACTCTCACTTTAGAAGAAATACGTAACCCCGTTGTGGCAAAATCAGCATCGGAGTCTATTATTGCGAATTCTTCTGATGTTAAATTGTTAACATTCTGAGATGAGATAAAGCAAAGAGTAATTTCATCTTTTGCCAAATCTACCCACAGGATCACCGCAGGACGCAATTTTGTTTGACTTAAATCTGTGAAGGGAAATTGAGTTAAAACAATATCACCTTTGCTCAAGGTCATCAAACTGGTTCTCCATCTTCGGTGGTATAAATATCAGGTTCATCATACAAGAAATCTAAAGCTCCACCTTTTTCTGCGAGGTGCATCAGTTCCAGGGTTGAAGGGTGACTGACATCGCTAAACAATTGTTTTTCGAGTAAGGCTTGCTCTGTTGCAGAAAGTGAACGGATAATTTGTACTAAAGTATCAACTAATTGAGTATTCACGGCTTTAAGTATTTTTGGGTTGTTCACACTATTTTTGATTTTATCCTCTTGTATTTTAAGATTGCCTGATATTTTAATTTTACATTTCCCCATCTTCCACAGCACCTAATGCTTTGAGGGTGGAGATTTCGGCATCTGTTAAGCCTTTGACACCTGTGATGTTCATATTTTCATAGGGGCGATTCTCGTTCCGAGACGGTACGCGATCGCACCTAATATATCGCATAATTCTACCCCACACGATCGCGCCTAATATTAATCATAATTCCTGTTTACTTTACATTTCCCCATCTTCCACAGCACCTAATGCTTTGAGGGTGGCAATTTCGGCATCGGTTAAGCCTTTGACACCTGTGATATTCATATTTTCATAAGGGCGATCGCTCCTCAATGTTTTTAAACACTCACCTGTTTCCATGTCCCAAATTTTGATTGTTTCATCATGGCTACTACTAGCAAGCATGGTCCCATCTGGACTGAAGGCAATGGAACGTACCCAATTGGTATGTCCGTATAAAATGTTACAGCATTCACCAGTTTTAATATCCCACAAGCGCAGAGTTTGGTCATCACCACCACTAGCAAGCATCGTCCCATCTGGACTGAAGGCAATGGAACGTACCCAATTGGTATGCCCGTATAAAATATTGCAGCATTCCCCGGTTTTGATGTCCCACAAGCGCAGAGTTTGGTCATCACTACCACTAGCAAGCATTGCCCCGTCTGGACTAAAAGCAACTGAATTTACCCAATTGCTGTGCCCCTTTAAGATGTAAAGACATTCACCATTGTTGATATCCCATAGGCGCACAGTTTGATCAGTATTACCACTGGCAAGCATTGCCCCATCTGGACTAAAGGCGACTGAATATACACGACTTTTGTGTCCTTTTAGGGTGTAGAGACATTCGCCACTATTGATATTCCATAGTCGTACAGTTTGATCGCCACTACCACTAGCAAGCGTTACCCCGTCAGGACTAAAGGCGACGGACATTACCCAATTAGTGTGTCCTTGTAAAGTGCTACAGCATTCACCAGTTTTTACATCCCATAAGCGCACAGTTTCGTCGCCGCTACCACTGACAAGCATTGCTCCATCAGAACTAAAGCCAACTGAATATATGCAACTAATATACCCCTGTAAAGTGCTACGGCATTCACCAGTTTTGATATCCCATAATCGCGCAGTTTGGTCACCGCTACCACTGGCAAGTATTGCCCCATCAGAACTAAAGGCTACGGAACTTATCCAGCTTGTATGACCTTGTAAAATGCTACGGCATTCACCAGTTTTAATATCCCATAATCGCGTAGTTTCGTCATCACTACCGCTAGCAAGCATTACTCCGTCAGGACTAAAGGCTACAGAGCGTACCCAGTTTGTATGCCCTTGTAAAGTGCTACAGCATTCACCAGTTTTTACATCCCATAAACGCACCGTTTTGTCATCACTACTGCTAGCAAGTGTTACCATGTCCGAACTAAAAGCTACAGAGCGTACCCAGTTTGTATGCCCTTGTAAGGTGTGAAGGCATTCACCAGTTTTGATATCCCATAAACGCACCGTTTTGTCTCCACTACCAGTAGCAAGTATCACTCCATCTAGGCTACAGGCAACAGAATTTACCCAACTGGTATGCCCTTGTAAGGTGCGAAGGCATTCGCCACTTTTGATATCCCACAACCGTACAGTTTTGTCTCGACTACCAGTAGCAAGCATCACTCCATCTGAGCTAAAGGCAACAGAATTTACCCAACTGGTATGCCCTTGTAAGGTGTGAAGGCATTCGCCACTTTTGATATCCCACAACCGCACAGTTTTGTCTCGACTACCAGTAGCAAGCATCACTCCATCTGAGCTAAAAGCAACAGAATTTACCCAACTGATATGCCCTTTACAAGTCAAAATTTCTCTTCCAGCAGAAGCTTCGCACAAGCGAACCACACCATCACTATTGCCCATAGCAAACAATTTAGTATCTGGGCTAAATGCCACTGCCAAAACACTACCCAAAACTTTAGTAAAAACGCAATTAGTTAGATTCGTCTCTGTGAAATTTACACAGCGCAGGCTGGCATTACTAAGATCGGCACAAATAATCACAGCATTAGAGAAGTCGTAATCTTCCAATGCAGCTTTATCAACCTTCACAACCAAAGTCGCTGCATTCCCCCCAACATAACCAACCTCATCCTCACTTCTCCCTCTCGTCCCCTCAATAACCTTAATAATTGCCTCTTTCTTCTCAACATCAACCATCGGTACAAGCAAATCCATCACCGCTTTTGTTAACTGCGATCGCCCAAAAGTTTCCCTCAATTTCTCCAACGACTCGCTCACAAATCCCCGCAACGGCAAACTTTGCCCATTCCGGCGAAAATAAGACGACCAAGTATAATCCTCTCCAACACCAGCAAAGACTTCTCCCCGTGCTAACTCCGTAAAATCCTCAGCCAGCACACCTAATTCCGCCGCAAATTTATACGCAACGAAAAACTCCAACAATGACCGATGTGCTGGAGTGTAATCCCCGTCAGCATTACGAATCAGCATCGTTTGCCCCATCATGTCGTACTGCCAGTGGTCGAGGTCTTTTTCCTCAATGCCAAATAACTGCCGAATGCGATCGGGGAAAAACTTGTAATTCAAGCTCATTTGGTTGGTGGAAAGCATTTCCCAAGACAATTCGCACAGGAAATACAATTTATCTGCCAAAGATGTAAAAGTGCGATCGCTCTTTATATCCCGCTCCATTTTATGCCGCACTGCATACAAATATACCCGCGACATATCCACGGGTTTCCCTGCTTCAATATCTGGCAACGCTTCCAAAATCAACTCCGTCATCACTGGACGACGGGCTAAATCTAATAATTGCGGGTTCCCCATCACCATTTCCACCGTTGCTGGTGTCGCTTGGAACAATAAAACCTGCTGGATTTGCTCGTCGTTGAATTTCTCCAGTTCCAACACTTCAAATTGCGGTGTCTCCCCCGTTAAATTCTTGGTGGATGCTTGCAACTCTGCGTTGAGTAAAGCCCGTCCTTCCTGCGCTTCCGGGAAATGCTCGGTACGACAAGTCAAAATTACCTTTGCACCAGGAACCACAACTTTCGCCAATTCCCAGAAGTTATTAATCATCTCCTGCTTATCAACTTTTGCCGCCATTTCATCGAAACCATCGAAAATTAGTAGCAATTTACCCATGCGGTTGAATTGTTCAAATGCGGAATACCCAGGTAAGGGAATTTCATGTTTGCGAAAGAAAAACTCAGAGAATAGGGATTCCACGCTCACCGCTTTCGCATAATCCCGCAGAGGAATCACCAACGGTAAACGCGGCAATTCCGTACCCCGTTTTTGGGCATCGCGGTATCTCTGCAATGTCACCCAAGCGTAATGCAGAGCAAACCAAGTTTTCCCCGTACCGAACTCACCGAGTATCGAAATATGCTCCTTTGCTGGGTCATCGAGCCAGCGATCGATATAGCCATCAATCCAACCATCTTGCTCATCGTAATGACTGACGGCAATTTGACGTTTGCTAACGGGGTCAATTTCTTCTTTATTGCAAGCAAGGGGAATATAGTTAGTATCAATTTTGCGGCGTTTGACTTCCGCCTCCAACCAGTCAAGATAACCACTAAAATCCGCATCAGCCGCCAAAAGTTCATCAAAAGTGTAACAACCCAGATGGCGATTTTCCTCTTTTTCCACCTCATCCCTTGCTGCTCTGGAAACCCGACGGGCTGTTACCAACCAACCTTCATCGGTGCGTTGCGTCTCCACCGACTGACGTAAAGCCATGATATCAGCTAATCCCGCTTCCCCAGCAATCCCCCGCACGAGAATGCGATCGTACCGATTTCGCCGTACTGGGATATTTATAATCCACTCGAAGTAATTATCGCTCCATATTTCATACTTTTCAAACCGATAGCCCAAGGTTTCAAACCAACCGCGCATTTGTTGGGCAAGGGCAATAGCCTTACAGTTATTTTCTGTCCCAGAAACCCCTGGTAACGCGGGATAATTTTCCGCTGCTAACCGCGCTATTTCGGTGCGGATTCCTTCTAAACTCGGCAACCTGCTCAGTTGCTCCTGAATGCTGGCAATACGTTTGTGTAATGAACCAAGTTGATGACTCATCAACACATCCCCAGGAGTGCGACTGCGTTTGGCAACTTCAATAAAAACAGTAGCAAACTCAGCGACTTCTCGCCTCACATCCATCCCTAAATTGCGAATTTCATCCCCCAAACTATAGCTATCGAGAAATGTATCGACTTCCGACAGCAATATTGAAGGGTTATTGTGGTCAAATGCTTTACGAAAAGCCTGTTTCACCTCATCGTGACGGAAAATTTCCAGTAATTCTCTAGGTCTACCAACGCCATATTCCACCAACGCATAGGCATAAACCCCGCTAAAATCCGCCGGAGGATGTTCGGGGTCAAGCTTAAACTGCTGTAGCAACTTGATTACAGTCTCATTGCGTTGGATTTTGTCCTTGAGGATAGGACTAGCAAAACCAGCGATCGCGCTAATTATTTCGTTTAGAGGCATTGGTAGCAGAGGGTTTTAGTATAAAAGTCTGTATAAAGCCTGTAATTAAACTTATGGTAGCGTGTCGTGGGTGAAAATGCGTGGGAGGTTCTCTACGTGAAGATGTATGATCATCGAAGATTGTGTCTAGTTAGTCACCTCCCACTAATACTTATAATGATTACAGTTACACCAGAGGAAATTACTCAGTTTCGCAGCCAGTTCGCGGATAACCCAGAAGCCTCAGCTGCTTTGGATGCGATCGCAGAGTGTGAAGGTTACGTTGAAGATGCTGTACCACTGATATTTATGCGGGAAACTGCACGGGAAGCAGACAGAAGTTTAAACGATTGGCTAGAAAAATGTCGCCAGTTCATCTGTCAAGAAGATGTTAGAGATGCTTTGGAATCTGGTCTAATTGCTCCAGTTGTCGAACCATTGGCAATGAGTGCTGGTATTCCTGTCGGTACGGCAACTGCGCTGAGTGTTTTAGTATTTAAGCTGGGTGCAAAGAAATTTTGTAAGACACCTGAATCTGGTGTTTAAAGTCCAGAAGCTGTAAATCCAGCCCAGTAGTATGGATTTGCAAAAGGTAGGGGTTGACGTTGTTTAATTAGTTTCAAAGATTCTTGAAATATGATGCGTTGTCCTATTCTTAGTTGAGCAAGGACTTTTTCAATTTGGGGTTTATGTTCCTCTAAAAATTTCTCTAATCCTTCAATAGTCAGATTTCGCAGCCAGTTTTGAGCTTCCTTCAGGGCTATGGCAACATCTCCTGCTTCTAAGTTATCGAATTTGAATAAGTTTTCGTAGAATTTAATCATCAAAAAGCTAGTGGAAAGGTCATCTACTTTCCATAGGGAACTAACGACACTGGGACTACCTGCTAATAGAAAACCGCTAGGTAAACCAATATATTCATCGCTGGTATTTTCAAAATCAATCAATCCAGTTTCGCACGCGGAAAGGGTGACGAGGCGACATTTTTCTAATTTGAGAGCGAAGATTTTATCTAGGGTGAGGCATTTTTCTAAATCGTGGGTTTCACCCAATCGCACATCCAAGTAGCGTTCGGAGTCGGGCTTTGTTGGTGTATCTGCGACGGGTGCATTTGCCAAAATTAGGGCTGATTTACTGGCATTTGTTAAGTTAAAATAGCCGTGACAGCTAAAGTGGGCGCAGTGGTAAGTATTTAAGTCAGAATCGTTAATTGCTGTGAGAGTTGCTGCCGATTTTTTCAGGACGTTGGCAGGATTAAAGTAGCTTTGAATAACTTGTACTTCTAAATCTGTATAGTTTAAATCGCCTGTGGGGTTTTGAATCGCAAACAGGGATTGAAAATCTGGGCGATCGCGCTGTTGTACCTGTTGCAGTAGTTGACAACTGGGTGCATAGCTGACACCACCAGCAAATAAATCCAGCAGACAAGACGAATTTTCAGAATTTTGATTTACTGGCAGTGCATGAAGGGGGAATAAATGCAAGAACTGATGGGGAATTAGGATGAGTTGATCGCAGTGCTTTGGTATCTGGGTTAATATTTCATCAATGTGCAGAATCGAGGCTAATTTTTGAAGTTCTTCCCCTAAGTTATTCAGCCATTGGTCTTTTTGTTCGTAGTAGTTCTGCAAATATTGATTTACCCAATTTATCAAAGCTTCTCGCCCTTCTGGTTGGGATTGCCAAACTTTTACCTCTCTTGTTTTTGTGACAATAAAAGCCAGAATTTTGTCGTTGAGAATATACCACTCAATAATGGCTGTATGCTCATTTAAAGTAGGCTGGAATGAGTCGAATTTGAAACCATAACCAACAGGTAAATAGCGGTTTTGCAATTCATTACATTGTTGTCGCAACTGTTGGAGACGTTTTCCTAGAACTTGGGGATTTTCAGCTTTGCCATTTTGGATTTTATCTTGTCCTATGGCTATTTCATCCCTGTATTTTTCTAATTGAGTGAATACTGCTTCTGGGAAGATAGTTTTAGAGTCGCGTTCGAGGATTTGTTCAACTAAATTGCGGGTTTTACTACGTTCAACATATTCAATTGCTTCGGTGATATTAGCTAATTCCAGGCAAACTTCCACCATACTGTTATAAACTCGGTTAAAGTGTTCCGCTTGCTTGCGTTTGCTTTCCTCCCCAGAAACAATTTCTGAGCGTAAAGATTCTACTGTATTAATGGCAGATTTAAACTGATCGTAAGCCGAGGTAAACTGGTTACTGTTTTGATAAGCAATTCCCAGTCCCCACAAATATTGTGCATGTTTTTGAGGCAAAGCTTCCCTGGTTCTGACAGTTAAAGCAGCAGTATAAGCAGCGATGGCATTTTCGATATTCTCTGCCTTGTCCCC
>NZ_NTFS01000008.1:0-17863 GCF_002289455.1 Brunnivagina elsteri CCALA 953 | reverse complement strand
AAAGCTTCCCTGGTTCTGACAGTTAAAGCAGCAGTATAAGCAGCGATGGCATTTTCAATATTCTCTGCCCTGTCTCCTTTGATTCTCTCTCTGTAGACATTTGCGAGATTATTTTGTGTTGCTGCCCATTCTTGAGGCAAAGTTCCTGGAGTGTAGAAAGTTAAAGCAGCAGTATAAGCCTCGATGGCATTTTCGATGTTATCTGCCCTGTCTCCTTTAATTCTATTGCTGTAGGCAATTGCGAGATTATTTTGCGTTGCTGCCCATTCTTGAGGCAAAGCTTTTCTGGTTCTGACAGTTAACGCGACTTCATAGCCAGTAATGGCAATTTCTATATTACTGGCTTTGTCACCCAAGGGGAATTGCTGAATTAGATTGCTAAAATTAAGAATAACTGCTGCTAGGTATTTCGGCTCATCTGCTTTCGCTTCTCCAAGTCTATTTGTCCCCCAACGGCGCAATATTTCTGCTAACACTCCGTCGAGTTTGTCTGTATTCTGTGCCAGCAACGGGTAAACTACCTGGGGATTAACTTTGCTGTCTGCGGTTGCTTGTAGCACCTCCATCAAGAATTGGTAATATGTCTGTATCTCCTCCTCACTGAGAGATTGCGAATTTACTTTAGTATCTAGATTCAACGCTTCCCCTAGTTGCATTGCCAAACCTTGCAACCAATTCGCTGTCGTCTCATCTCCGTGTTGGGAATACATCTGTGCTACTTCTTCTAACGTCTGCACAAAGCCAGCATCCAGTAATTCTTGGTTTGCTGCTAAAATTTCTGGTTCTTCACCACTGGGGGAATCTAACAGGCTGCGAATGAGGTTGAGATAGGCTTGCTGACGTTTTTCATTCATGGGTAAGAGCGTGAGATGCAACTAGATCATGAGATAAATTCAACATCAGTACCCTATATTCCGGAAAAATACGGAGATTAGCCAAAAATTAATATCTAATGTCCCGACCCTTCAACAACTCCCCACAATCTCTAACTAAGCCACATCCACATCGGTATCTGACGATGATTTCGGAGAACTGTATCGAGTTTGGAATGGGATGCAACTGCTTGGTACGTTTTATCGAAATATTGAGAGTCAACAGAAGAAGTCCGACAGTTTCAACTACCATCTCGGCTGGAGATGGATTGAAAGAATCAAATCGAATGCGATCGCAAAAATTCCTCGTTATTGGCAGTCAAACTATTTTTGAGGGTTGAAAGGCGCACTTCATTCGGGATACATCTGAATTCCCAGTGCATATTGAAATTAAAAAAAACTGAAGATGCTGTGTAAGAGAACTCCACAGAAAGAAATGCTCAATGTCATTCTGAGGAACGTACGCGCTTCGCGTACGTTCCACCCTGCGGGAAGCAAGCTACAGCATGACAACACAGGATCATTCATTTTGTGGCTTACTCTAAATCTAAGAATGAATGGCACTAAGATAAGACACAGCCCTTGCCCTGACTGGTTCCCAGGCTGGAGGCTGGGAACCGATCCTTGGAGGCTCTGCCTCCAGAGAATTGAACCGGAGGCAGAGCCTAGGCTGTTGACTTTGATGTAATTTCCACACTTTTCTTTCATACAACTTTTTTGTCCTCTCTTGTTCCTCAGGCTCTGCCTGGGAACCCTAACCAGAGGCTCTGCCTCGCATCCAGACTGGAGGCGGAGCCTCCAGATACACATTCCTTGCCGGAGACAAGGAACGAGGTAGAACAAATATATTGTATGAAAACTTAACCCCGAAAAAAGCACAAAGTTAACAGCCTAGGCAGAGCCTCTGGGAATACGTTCCCAGGCTGGAGCCTGGGAACAAGGCGAGATAAGAGTTTCGGCTTATCTTAGTGCCATTCATCTAAGAATACAGACTCAATAGGAATGAATTTTGTTTTGTAAGTAATGCACAAATGAAGCTGTACATCATAATTGTTTATTACTTTCCAACGACATTAATCTGTTAACGACGACAAATAATGTGTTAATCGGCAAAAAATATGCTGTTTGTATTTCACATGTTGTGACAAACAATTTGTCGCTCTAATTATTTTGACAAATAATGTATCGCCACGGACAAGTAATGTGTTAATCGACAATAAGGATCGGGATGACTGGACTCGAACCAGCGACCCCTTCGTCCCGAACGAAGTGCGCTACCAAGCTGCGCTACATCCCGTCATAATTATGCCAATGTTAGGAGTATATCATAAATTGAGATATGTAAAATGCAAAATTCAAATCCAAAATTCAAATCCAAAATCTAACATCCAAAATTCATTGGTCTTGCTAGGATTAAACTTGTATATCCATACTAGGTTAGTGAATTGTGGTCGTAAAACCGGATTGGCTGCGGGTAAAAGCACCTCAATGGGAGCGTGTTGGTAATGTTAAGGACATTCTGCGGGATTTAGGACTAAATACGGTTTGCGAGGAAGCATCCTGTCCCAATATTGGTGAGTGTTTTAATGCTGGAACGGCGACATTTCTAATTATGGGTCCAGCTTGTACCCGTGCCTGTCCTTATTGTGATATTGATTTTGAGAAAAAGCCCCAAGCTCTCGATCCTACTGAACCTTCACGGTTAGCAGAAGCAGTACGCAGGATGAAACTCAACCATGTAGTTATCACTTCAGTCAACCGCGATGATTTAGCCGATGGGGGAGCTTCGCAGTTTGTACGCTGCATCGAAGAAACTCGTGCTGTTTCTCCCCACACAACCATCGAAGTCTTAATTCCTGACCTGTGTGGTAACTGGGAAGCCTTGGAAATTATTCTGCGATCGCAACCTGAAGTCCTCAACCACAACACCGAAACTGTTCCTCGGCTATATCGTCGCACTCGTCCACAGGGTAATTACGATCGCACGTTGGAATTATTAAAACGCTGTCGGGAGTTTGCCCCTTGGGTTTATACAAAATCGGGTATTATGGCAGGGCTTGGGGAAACTGATGCGGAAATTCGCCAAGTTATGCAGGATTTACGTGGGGTTGATTGCGATATTTTGACCATTGGGCAATATTTACAACCCAGTCAAAAACACCTCCAAGTTAATGATTTTGTGACTCCAGAGCAATTTGCAGCTTGGCAAGCTTTTGGTGAGGAAATTGGATTTTTACAAGTTGTTTCTTCCCCATTGACAAGAAGCTCGTATCATGCTGAACAAGTTAGGGAGTTGATGAAACTATATCCACGGCAACGGGTTTAAGTTTAAATTTAAGCTGAAATAGTTTGGGGTGTGGGTGGAGTACAATATGCCGGAGACATACAAATAGTATGAGGCAGTAACTTTGATAGCTACTACCTCACACTCAACTATTGAATTCTTAGTGCGATCGCAGCATTAATCTATGCAGGAAGTAACACTGTATCGATGATGTGAATAACGCCATTATCAGCAGCGACATCGGCTGTTGTCACTGTAGAATCATTCACCTTGACACCATTGGAAGCATCAATTTTTACGTCTGAACCTTCAACTGTTTTTGCCGATTTCAGCTTAACTACGTCAGCAGCCATCACCTTACCTGGAACAACGTGATAGGTTAAAATCTTTTTGAGTTTGGGGAGGTCCTTGAGCAACCCTTCAACAGTACCCTGGGGAAGTTTAGCGAATGCTGCATCAGTAGGTGCAAAAACCGTAAAAGGACCTTTCCCTTTAAGGGTTTCGACTAATCCAGCAGCTTTAATTGCAGAAACTAGTGTGCTGAAAGAACCAGCATTAACGGCAGTATCAACTACATCAGCCATGTATATTCCTAGTTTTTTGTGTATAAGCAGTTACAATCTAACGTCTTTTTGATTCAACCTCGTCTACCTTGGGTATGATAATTTTTCGCAAAGATTGCGAGATATCTACTCCCTTTGAGGTAGCGATCGCATCTACTGGGTCCGACTTTGTGAGAATGTAAAGTATATAACAAGTCTATGCTTCCCACGTAACAGAATAATCAAAAGGTTAATTTACATAAATCAAATTAATTAATTGAGTGAAGAGACGATATTTTGGGTTTGCAATCTGATGCGATCGCACTTATAATGACCTGTTTCTGCGGATCCATAAACAATTAAACTGAATTGCTCTCTGTGATTAGGTAAATGCGATCGCCGCTCGAAGAGTTGCTTAATGTTTTGATGTCACCTGCAAAACCACTTGATAAGTCTATTTATAGTTGTTTTGTTTGTGATTGTTTTGCTTTTAAATAGCAGACAAGTTGCTATCTTCTGAATAGCCCATACCCTGCATTGGGATTCCATCAGCCCGATACCAGTGGTAGCAGTAAACGCCATCAATAATATATGATTTGTACCCCAATTCCCTAATTTTTCTGTCGATATCATTATCTACACCAAGAAAACCATCGGCAAATCCACTTGTCTTTTTCCATACATCCTTTGAAATTAAGATTACAACACCACTAATTAAGTGTTCACATTCCCTCAAAGAATTTCCATATTCGATTTGTCTTTGTTTTCCTATTTTCCGGTGATAGTAAATATCGTGATTCTGTGGTTCTATTCCTTGGATAATTTGCTCAAAATTTCCAATTCGATTAGTGCAAACAGTTAATAAACCCGCATCATGATGAGAAACACTCAGACTCTCAACAATGTCTTCAAGTTGCTTATACCAATCGAGCGTTGTGAACATTGCATCATGATCCAGGAAACAAGCCCAATCAGCATCTGGAATCATATTCATAAAGTTATTATATACTGCTCCAATATTCTTATCTGATGCTCTTGATGCGTATGGAATACAAGTATGAATCATAAAATTAATAAATTTTTTGGATATAGTCAATAACCAACTAGTATACAGAATATGTCCGTATATACTGCGAACGGCTTAAATATAGAACCCCTCTCCATAGACGCGTTCGCTTTTAGCGTTCCCGTTAGGGTAGCGCTACCTTTGGAAGTCACTTCGTGCCTACCCGCAGGGTACCTCTCCCCGTGGACGGGGAGAGGCTTAAGAATTAAGGAAAAGTATAATTTTCAACCATTTTTAGTATAACTATCTTGATTGGAGTGGATATCTATAAATATTCTGAATATTATCCTGAATATTATCCTTTTTCCGTAGTCCGCTAGATTCAAGATAAAATCTTCATAGTAGTAATTCTCCAAACCTATGACTCAAGCTTTACCTAAGCTAGTAACCTTTGAGGAATTCATCGATCGCATACCTGAAAATTCCGGAATACGCTATGAACTACATAATGGGGAAATCGTTGAAATGGCACAACCAGTAGGAGACCATGAGGAAGTAAAGGGTTTTGCAGCAAGAAAACTAACGGTAGAGTTCGACCGATTAAACCTCCCCTACTTTATCCCCAACCAAGTTATAGTTCGACCTGCTGAAAAAGATTCTGGCTATTTCCCTGATGTGTTGGTGCTAAACCGGGCAAATCTAGTAAATGAACCATTATGGAAAAAATCATCTACCCTTAGTTTGGGTGCATCCATACCTTTGGTGATTGAGGTTGTATCGACAAATTGGCGAGATGATTACCACTTGAAGTTTGCCGATTATGAAGAGATGGGTATTCCCGAATATTGGATTATAGATTATGCTGCCTTGGGTGGACGTAATTTTATTGGTAATCCCAAACAAGCAACTATCTCTATCTGTAATTTGGTTGATGGAGAATATCAAATAAGTAAGTTTCGCGAAAATGATATTATCGTCTCTCAAACTTTTCCTGAATTAAACCTCACGGCAAACCAGATTTTTCAAGCAGGTGTGGTGTAATCTTAATAACAGTGCAAAAATTTCAAACTCAAAATTGACTAATCTAAAATCCACAATCCCCAATCCAAAATCAGTTGTTATTCTCGGTGCTGGTGCATGGGGAACTGCTTTAGGTGCGATCGCCGAAGCTAACAATCATCAAGTTAAAATTTGGTCGCGTCATGGTTCCCTATCTTTGGCTGATGCTGTCAAGGATGCTGATATTATTTTGTCTGCTATCTCAATGCAGGGTGTTAGTGAGGTTGCCAAGCAAATTCAATCTTTAGATATTTCCCCAGATGTAATTTTTATCACCGCAACAAAAGGCTTAGACCCGGAAACTACTTGTACTCCGTCGCAGATATGGCAAGAGATGTTTCCTTTACATTCAGTAGTTGTGCTATCGGGACCCAATTTATCGAAGGAAATTCAACAGGAATTACCAGCCGCAACGGTGGTTGCGAGTCGTTCGGCAACTGCTGCGGAGTTTGTCGCTACTGTGTTTTCGTCACCCAGATTTCGAGTATATACAAATCTTGACCCCTTGGGTGTGGAATTGGGGGGAACCTTAAAAAATGTGATTGCGATCGCATCTGGTGCATGTGATGGTTTGCAGTTGGGAACTAATGCCAAAGCCGCATTGGTGACTCGTGGACTCACGGAAATGGTGCGTATTGGTGTTTCTTGGGGTGCAAAAACGGAAACTTTCTACGGTTTGTCGGGTTTAGGGGATTTACTGGCAACTTGCAATAGTTCCCTCAGTCGTAATTACCAAGTCGGTTATCAATTAGCTCAAGGTAAAAGCCTGGTGGAAATTCTCGCCCATTTGCAGGGAACTGCTGAGGGGGTGAATACCTGTAATGTGTTGATGCAAAGTGCGAAAAAGCAGAATATTTCCATGCCAATTACTGAGCAAGTATATCGGGTTTTCCAAGGGGAAATTACACCCCGTCAAGCTTTGGAAGAGTTGATGTTGCGGGATATTAAACCAGAATATAACGATTGATTTCTTGTTTCCCCCCTTGGAAAGGGCAGGGCTGTTTCGTTCCCTTTTAAACAGGATTTGTCAAGATAGTTAGCGATAAATATCTAAGTAAAGATGACGATTAAATGAACTTTTAAGCACTCAGGTAGCCGTAGTTTTGTTCGTTTTCTCGACACGCTGGTAACAAAATAACCAGTTTTAAATTGCTAGAACCCTTGATTTTTTAAGTGTTTTAGGGGATGAATCAGCCCTGCTTGGAAAGGGGGGTTAGGGGGAATTATTTCCGAGATATCAGGGCAAAACAGACTTATGTTTACACCATAGATATATAGATGGGAATGACAAAAAATATCTAACTAAATTCCCAACTCAGAAAGGTTAATTTCGCAAAAAACACCCAACAGGGATAACCCTGGAAAAAGCTTCCCCCACAAAAAAATACCACTCTTAATCAAAAGCACCCACATCATATTTCCGGATTTTATGAAAGCTACCCGAACAATACTTCACGGAAACATGACAATACTCGGACAAAAGCTTCAGGAAAGTACTAGGGAATCTATGTAGATATGATTATGCCAAGGTCAAAGAAAATTTTTACTTAATTATGTTTATAACACGTGATAAAAGTTACCGTCAAGTGAAGTTACAGCGTAAATTCTAAGAAAATATTCTTAAAGGCTGTTCTTATAAGTGTTTCCGAGTAAATACTGATGGCATTCTGAAGCTGTAATAGCTGTTATGATGCAGCATGTCAAGTATTAAATAACACAATAACCTCCAAAAGCCCAGAAAAAGCCAAAAAAAAAACTGTCAACAGTGTTAGTTCTTATTAAATCGTGGGAACAATATCAACAGTTGATTAGCTGACCTTATCCTGCGGAAAGCAAGCTACGGGTTCCGCAGTTGCTTAATGCAGGTCAACCATTGATAAAGTGCTGCTCACCATAATCTATTGTTACCTGGAGCCATTGAGACGAACCTTATGCCAGCAACATCTTTGTACACAGACCCAACCTACGAACCCCCACAGTCTAGCCAAACAGTCGATCCCGAAATTGGGGTTGATGAAAGTGAATTGTCGGTAGAGGATTTACAAGAGTTGGAAATGGTTTCCCAAGATCCAGCCAGTTATGCTGCTGCCCCTAACCGTCGCAGCACAGACTTGGTACGTCTGTACCTTCAGGAGATTGGTCGAGTTCGGTTGTTAGGACGAGACGAAGAAGTTTCGGAAGCTCAAAAAGTCCAACGCTACTTACGATTGCGAATTGTATTGGCTAATTCAGCCAAAGAAGGGGATGATATTATTACCCCTTATTCACGAATTGTTGATATTCAAGAGCGTTTGACATCAGAGTTAGGTCATCGTCCTTCGTTTGAACGTTGGGCTAGAACCGCAGAAATGGATGTATTTGAACTCAAGCAAATTTTTTCCAAAGGTAAGCGTCGCTGGGCAGAAATTGCGAATTTAACAGTTGAGGAATTGGAGAAAACCCAGACTAATGGACTCCAAGCGAAGGAGCATATGATTAAAGCTAACCTTCGTCTTGTGGTATCGGTTGCCAAAAAGTATCAAAATCGTGGCTTGGAATTATTAGATTTAGTCCAAGAAGGTACTTTAGGTTTGGAACGTGCGGTAGAAAAATTTGACCCAACCAAGGGTTATCGTTTCAGTACCTATGCTTATTGGTGGATTCGTCAAGGTATTACGAGAGCGATCGCAACTTCGAGTCGCACTATTCGTCTCCCGGTTCACATTACAGAAAAACTCAATAAAATCAAAAAAGCCCAGCGCAAAATCGCTCAAGAAAAGGGACGTACCCCAACTTTAGAGGATTTGGCTGTGGAGTTAGAAATGACTCCAACTCAAGTTCGCGAAGTATTACTACGGGTTCCTCGTTCTGTATCATTGGAAACCAAAGTTGGTAAAGACAAGGATACTGAGTTGGGTGAATTGCTGGAAACCGATGGTGTAACACCTGAGGAAATGTTGATGCGTGAGTCGTTGCAAAGAGATTTGCAAAGCTTGCTTGCTGATTTGACTACCCGCGAACGTGATGTAATTCTGATGCGTTTTGGCTTGGCTGATGGTCATCCCTACTCCCTAGCGGAAATTGGACGTGCTTTGGATTTATCCCGTGAACGTGTACGTCAAATTGAATCAAAGGCATTGCAAAAATTACGTCAACCCAAGCGTCGTAACTTGATTCGTGATTACTTGGAATCCTTAACCTAAGTTATAAAACTTTATTAAATGCAAGCTACTCTCCGAGCGATCGCAGGGTAGCATTTGCGTTTTAGGAATTAGTCCCAAATAATACATGAACTTTTTAACTTGGTGGTTTATATTCTATTATTACCAAGGTTGGGTGAAGCAAAGCGCAAACTAAGATTAAGTGTTGAATGAAGCTAGAATATTCTAGCTCCATTCACATTTGAAGGTTTGATTTTATCGTTGGAATTTAATATTTTGTGTTTGAAATAATGTTGATTTTCCTCATATCATGCGTTGGGTTTCACTTCTTTTCACCTAACCTATAGAGGATTGCGAGCCTACTCAAGTTCCAATTGCTTTCGGTTAAGATTGGGATGAAGATACAAATTAGTTAGAAATTTTACCTTTATGAAAATAAGTATTGTTATCCCTTGTTTCAATGCAACTCAAACTTTACCTTTACAACTAGAGGCACTGGCAAATCAAGAATACTCCCATCCTTGGGAAGTCATTATTAGCGATAATGGTTCAACTGATAACACTGAAGCGATCGCTCAACAGTTTCAAGAAAAAATACCTAACTTACGAATTATAGGCGCTGCTACTATTAAAGGAGCAGCACATGCACGAAATGTTGGAGCTTTAGCTGCAACTGGAGAAGCCATACTATTTTGTGATGCTGATGATGAGGTAGCTCCTAGATGGATAGAAGCAATGGCAGAAGCACTTGCCAAATATGATTTTGTGGCTGGTTGTATGGAATGTACAAAACTTAATGAAAAATGGGTACAAAAATCCCGTTTTTTTCCCCAACAATCTGATGACTTTCCGAAGTACGGTCTTATGCACATGGCAGCTAGCTGTAATCTAGGAATAAAACGTTCGCTACATGAGAAGATAAACGGATTTGATGAATCAATCCCCGCAGGAGGTGAGGATGATGATTATTGTCTCCGACTACAACAAATAGGAATTTCACTACACTTTGTACCAACAGCAGCGATTCACTACCGTTTCCGCGATTCATTTTATGGTATATACCAACAATCTTACTCCTATGCCAAAACTGAGATTTTAGTATATCAAAGACATAAACATCGGGGTGTTGTAGCTCCAGTTTCTTGGAAAAGTTTAATTAGACGTTTGATTTTTCTACCAGCAAAACTTTTGAAAGTACGCGATCGAGGAGATTTAGCTAAATGGCTTTGGGATTTAGGTGAGTTGGTCGGCAGGTCTCAAGGTTATTTTAAATATATGATTTAAGATAATTACACTCCAAATTTTCTCTCTAGTATTAAGAAGGTGGAGCTAAGAAGGCAATGCGATATCTTCGATAAGTTAGCTTTTAGCAACGCTTCGCGTACGCTAACGCATGTGTTTACGAGAAAATTACCGAAGAGGTACAGATTTGGTTCTTTTAGATACTGATGTGGCTCAAGCCTTTCCAACCCAGGATGATGTAAATAATGCCTTGCGGCTACTGATGCAGATTGCCCAACGTCAACCAGATTAACAAGTCGTTGGAGCAAGAGGTATAAAAATCCTTCAGAATACTAGAGGTTATTTGTGCTGACGCGATCGCCCACAACAAACCAATGACTGAAATAAAAAGCAATATCATGGCTGACTAGACATACTATATCCGTTCGTTGCCAACCTTAAACGACTCCTAGAACACACTCCTTTAAGCTTCTAAGCTATTCTATTAGCTTGTGTGTCAATTGATTTTATAAGAAACAAGCTTAACATAATCAAGAAAAGAGCAACATAATGTGGAGTTTTTTTGATGAATTTCAGGAGTTTGTAGTGATTTGAAATACCAATTTTTTTATTTTCCGAAATATGTAACATACAGGCATCTAATTTCTTGAAAAACATTGAATTTTCAATATCTAGAATGACTGGCAAGTGTTTTTCAACAGATTTGTTGACACTTTTTATTGTAGTAATATAGTATTCACGAGAATCCAATCCAATTAATGCAAAGAGTTTTTCGTTATCCTTATACTTCAAGTATGTCATGCTAAATATTAAGACTAAATAAAATTTGCAAACTAATCTTGCCTTTAATCCATTAGAAAGATTGGTTTGTGATTTAATGATAGTGCCAACAAAATCTCCATGCCGATCCTCATCCTCACTCCATGATTTATATAGTCCAAAAAGAGGGTAGATAGAGTATTCAGGATGAGATACTAAATGATCGAAAATATTTATGTAATAACAACTAGATATTTTCTCGGATAGATAAGTAGAATGGATAAACCATGCAAAAGGTAAGGAATGATATTTTCTACCTTCTTTTTTTAGAAATTCCAAGCTAGGAGTGAGATGGAAATCTGTCAAAGCTTTATTTAGAAAACTAGCGTGACGCGCTTCATCCCGAGACATCAAGCGAAATCCATCTGAAAGAGTACTATTTGTTTCCCTAAGTTGATATGATAATTCTTTGTACAGGATGAATCCTGAGTACTCAGCAGCACAATACATTTCTAGAAGCTTAATTATAAGTTCCCGTGCTTCACCTTGAATGTGATCCCAAGACTGGTTAAAACTGTTGTCACGTACAAATTTGTCTTTGTTATAGTCGTTCTTTAAATCTGTAATAACGGTATCAAAGGCTCCTTGAAATCTTAAATAATCAACATTCGCAAGTTTTTTGATATTGGTTGTATAGAATCCTGGATAAATCTGAGTTTCGTTTACTAGGACATTAGTGTTTGACTGCATATTGTCAGTATTTGACATATTTTAAGTTTCCTATCAGATATTTAGTCTCAATGCTAATTTTAAAATAACACCCTTAGGAGATACTGAGTCTAATATTAAGAATATGGCTGGAGATTCTGTGGTCAACTACTATTTCTAAAATACAAGGTTGAGTGAAGGCTTTGCGTAACCCAACATATAATATGAGGGAAACAGAGATTATTTAAACCACAAAAATATCTAAATAAAATGTTGGGTTACGACGCAAACAAAGATTAATCATATCATTACAAGTGTCTCTTGTGCGTCTCCACCCAACCTACAAATATTTTCACTTTCCATTCCCATATGTTTCTAACAACTGCGGAATATAATCATATCCATCGACACCAATGACTGCAATTATTTTTTGACGACTAGATTGTAATATCTCTTGAAAACGTTCTTCACCTAATTGTCTCTGTAATATTGTTAATAAACTAGCTGGTTTATGCCATTCACGAGAGGCAATTTGATTCAATAAATACATTCCCAAACAACCCGTATAAACTGCCCGTTCAAAATTAGCAAGACTGTAATTTGTTTCGGATAAATTAGCTAAATTTAAACCCTGTAAATACAAATCTCCACAAACCTGTGCCGTATTAAATCCATCCTCTAAATTTTGAATCGCTTTTGACGATTCCCCAATTACTTGATAAGCGATTCCTAAACTACTCAAACACAAAGCTTTACTTTGAATATCACCTAACTGTTCCGATAACTTCAAACCTTGTTGTAAATAATTAATTGGCATTTCATAACTTTCCGATTCCCCATCTTCTCGCTGCTGTGCTTCCATAACCTCGCTGTAACCCAAATTCACCAGCGCATTTGCTTCACCAGTGCGTTGGCTTTGCCCGCCGTAGGCATCGCCTGCTTGACGGCTTAAAATTAAGGCACGCTGACTATAATCTATTGCTTCGCTATAATCTTTTTCTTCTACACAAGCTCGACTCAGGTGATTTAAATTCGCAATCTCGCAACTTCGATCCCCCGCAATCCTCGCTATCTCCAAAGCTTGTTGATGAAATCCTTTTGCCCGTGCATATTGTCCCATTGCCCGTTGCGAATATCCTAAAAGCGTCAAAATTCTGGCTTTTTCTTGGGTTCCCTCGGCTCTACGTAATGGTTCGTCAAGATAGTCTAATGCATCTCGCAAATAACTACCGGAAAACGACGCAAATAGCCCACCATACAAGGGAAAATACTGTCTTTGGGAAAATGTGCGTAAAATTTGCAGCATTACTAGGGAACAAGCATCACCATAAATATTCGCAATGGGGCGGAATCCCACCGCTAAATAACTCCAAATGACGGCAAAGGTCAAAAAGGTAGAAATTGATAGTTTGGAACCAGCTTTGATGTTGTAGGGTTGTTGATCGAACCAATTGACTAAACCGCGCTGGATATATTGTAGTGCGATCGCCATTTCTACCCAATCCCCCATAGTTAGGGTTTTCTGTCCTTCAGCAAATTCAACTACCGATTCCTCCCTCGCTAAAGTGCGAAATAAAGCTGCGGGAAACTCGCTTTTGACGTTTTTTGCCCAAGTAGCCCAGGGACCATTTTCCCCTGGTACTCCCCCAAACCCGATTGATTCTTGACGTTCGTACATCCAACTAACTAGGTGTTCTTGGATTCGCTGCCACGATGCTGCACCACGGATGACACCATTGGCAATTTCCTGTAAGTTAGAATTTGCTTGGGCGTACTGACCTAGTGATTTTCCTAGCTGTTGAATTTGTTGTAAATTGAGCGGATTTTTTTGATTTTGGTCGATAACGCGCAAAAATACCGCTAGCTGTTCATCTGCTGTAGAAGTGGTAATTTCCTTAATTGCCGATGCGATCGCACCTCTAGTTTTATTTTGTTCCTCAGCACGTTGCCATTGGGTTTGAATCGTTTTGCTTGCTCGGAGAATCCGGGTTGCTTTCGCTTGTTTGAGGTCATCCTTTTCCGAGTCTACCTGTTGCTGGGTAGAATTGATGCGATCGCTCAACACCATCTCAAAAATTTCCCCCGTATCGACAGTGACGCTGTTGAGTAGCATTTGATATACCTGTTCAGCAGAGCTAATTTTACCTTTAAGGGTAGCTTCCACGATTTCATCGATGAGAGCCAGATATTTATCGCGTAAAGACAGAGAATCAGACACGTTACCAACCAGAAATCGCCACTCTCAATTCTAGCGGTTAGTGATTGATTATTGGTTAGGGAATACCAAGAAATAAATCCTCCAATATTGTAAGGGTCGGGTCTCCCCACCCTTCGCGTGATAGTGTTGGTAAGTATATGAGAAAGAAGATTTTATTTTCTGGAAGTCCCTTATTGGTTAAGACAACACCAAGAAATAAATTGTCCCGATTTATTATTGTAAGAGTGGGGTATTCCCAGCCTTACTGAACAAATGGTAAATTTGATAAATCTATATTTCTATATTTCTATATTGATGATACATCTATAAATTCAAATATTTTATACTTTGGAAGTCTCCAATAATAACGAGGAATTAATATACAACTCTTTGTAAATTGGGTAAGCTAAAACAGATTTAAGGTGCAGAATCTAAAATTATCTAGTTCTTGTGGGATGGGCATCACGAACCGTTCTCATATGCAATTGAAATGTGGAACAGCTTAATCATATTCTTGCTCTGGTATTCTGTGCGATCGCAATTGAACTTGAATATTTTACGTAATTTAATATCTAATTTATACAATTAAAGTTTATATTTTACTTAATTTAGATTCCTTATTTTCCTTGAATAAATAAAATTTGTCAGAGTCCCATGTTTGAATCATGCACTTTTTGCGCTATTAGTAATTAAGTGGTCAGTAGCCAGTCAAAAACAGCATCAAGCAGCAAACATAAAGCAAGTGTTGTTAAATCTACTACTATCATCTAGTCAAAATGCCGGGAATAGGGAAAATGCCTCGCACCCCTACTTTAACCTTCGATCGCGGAACTTTAATTTTGCATCCACCACCGCGTGGCAAAGCTTGGACAGACTTTGCCACGTGGGATGACAGAGTGGAAAAATTTCGCATTCCCGCAATTCAATATCGACATCTAGTTGAATCTTTACAAGCTGAGGGCACTGATTACTTAGACGATGCCAAAGAATTTCATCCGGTAGAATTGCTAGCTAGCTTGGAAATGGAACCCTACCCCCATCAAAATGAGGCTTTAGCAGCTTGGAAACTGGCAGGTAGGCAAGGAGTTGTTGTTTTACCGACAGCCGCAGGAAAGACGTATTTGGCGCAAATGGCAATGCAATCCACTCCACGGACAACTTTAATCGTGGTGCCAACGTTAGATTTGATGCATCAGTGGTACGCACATCTCAAAGCTGCGTTTCCCGATGCCGATATTGGTTTGTTGGGGGGAGGTTCACGGGATAAAACCCCAATTTTGGTAGCTACCTATGACAGTGCTGCCATCCATGCGGAAACCTTGGGAAATATGTACGCTTTGATAATTTTTGATGAATGTCACCACCTACCAACCGATTTTAACCGAGTGATTGCCGAATATGCGATCGCGCCTTATCGACTGGGTTTGTCTGCTACTCCCGAACGTACTGATGGCAAACATGCCGATTTAAATATTTTGATTGGTAGGGAGGTATATCGCAAACGTCCTGAGGATTTGGCTGGGAAAGCACTTGCGGAACATGAAATAGTTCAAATTAAGGTGAAGTTATCGCAATTTGAGCGGGAAAGATATAATAATTTAATCAAAATCCGCAATGATTTTTTAAGGGAATCAAAGATATCTTTGGGTAGTATTCAGGGATGGCAGCAATTTGTCATGGCAAGTGCGAGAAGCCAAGTTGGTAGAAAGGCAATGTTAGCGCATCGTGGAGCTAAGGAGATTGCTTTGGGTACAGATGGAAAAATTCGCATTCTTGCCGATTTACTTTCTGAACATTTTCCCGATCGCATTCTGATTTTTACGGCTGATAATGCCACTGTATATAAGATTTCTAATGAGTTTTTGATTCCAGCAATTACCCATCAAACACCTGTTAAGGAAAGACATGAAATATTAACCAAGTTTCGCGAGGGTAAATATAAAAGTTTGGTTGCTTCCCATGTGTTGAATGAAGGAGTTGATGTACCTGCTGCGAAGATTGCGATTATTCTATCCGGTACGGGTTCTGTACGGGAATATACACAAAGATTGGGAAGGGTTTTAAGGAAGGGGCAAGATGCTAATAAACGAGCGATTTTGTATGAGGTGATTGCTGAGAATACTAGTGAGGAGGGAACTTCGGTGAGAAGGAGGGGTTTTCGGGATAATGAACCGCAGAGGGAAGAAAATAAAGAAGGAAATAAAGAAGGAAATAAGGAAGAAGATAAAAGGGGAAATTTGCGTGTAGTTTATGGAACGAATCAACAGAAAACCCAACGTGCTGCGGAACAATTAGGATTATGGAATGATAATTTAGCTAAGTCTGATGATTCCGATGACAACCCCAAATTTTAATTTTTCTAGAGACACCGATATATAGCATTTATGAACCTATTGAGATACAAATTTATCTTCGTCCATTTGCGTACATCTTCTTCTATCTGCGGTTAATTCCTTGTTGCTATACCTCACGAGTATGAGAATTGGCATATCACGTCTTTACATTCCTAACTCCTAACTCCTAATTCCATTTTAATATGAAGATGCATAAAATAACCCCACCGCCTGTGGCACCTCCCCTTAGTAAGGGGAGGTTGGAGGAATCGAAATAATGTGCAGCTTCACAAGTAATTGGTATAACTCCTAATTCCTAATTCCTAACTCCTAATTCCTAACTTCTAACTCCTAACTCCTAATTCTAAAATGCTTCCTACCGACTTACTAATGTACCGTCAAAATGGCGAACAAATCATTCCTAAACGGCTAAAAATTGAAGTTAAAAACCTCGAATTAGCCAGCGAGTTAATAGCCTGCTTTCAAAACATGCTTAGTAAAACTCAAGGTGATTTAGAAAGACAATTATTAGAATTAGAAGGAGAAGACACAGATTACCGAATCAAAAGAGGTTTAGCTTATATCCTCAAAAGTGGATTTTCCAACTTTGAAATCGTTAGTCCCCTAGAACCGCAAATGTTACGAGAGCGAGTCTTTGCATTTGCTGCAAAATCAATTCCCAGTTCGCAACAATCACAAATCACCCTAACAACAATAGCCGATGAATTAACCCAAGAACTTGAACACGAAGTATTACCAGAACAGGTAAAAACTGGTTTATATGCCGATTTATCTGAAAATAGAATTATGACGGTATTTGATGAACCTAATCCAGTCGATATATTACACCGCTACAACCTTTCCCAAGTTCAAGGAATATTCTACAAAGCTAGTCAATTAATCATAAACGCCCATCGGAATAATCCAGGAGAATACAAACTCTTATTTCGCTACTTAAAGCTATTTCAACTAATGGCTTATATAGAAGGAGACTCAGACCACGGATTTACAATCACCATCGATGGTCCCACCAGCTTATTCAATTCTAGCACCCGTTATGGACTTGCGATCGCAAAACTAATTCCGGCTTTACTTCATGTCACCAAATGGAGTCTCGCAGCCACATTACAAACCCGCGATTTTTACTCTGATTCTTGGAAAACTGGCAGATTCTCCCTTCATTCTGCTGAATGTGGTTTAGTCACCCATTATCCACCAGGAAAGCCTTACGATAGTATGATTGAAGCTTCATTTGCTGATAAATGGGAGTCGTTAAAAACTGAGTGGCAATTGGAACGGGAAGTCGATTTAATCCCAATTCCTGGTAGTGTGATGATACCCGATTTTCGCCTAGTTCATCCCGATGGTAGAGACTATTTATTAGAAATTGTCGGATATTGGCGACCTGAGTATCTCCAAAAGAAGTTCTCTCAAGTTAGACGTTCGGGTTGCGACAATTTGATATTAGCTATTTCCGAAAGATTGAATTTGGAAAAAGCTGGGGTGAAATTAGATGATGTACCCGCAAAAATTATTTGGTTTAAGGATAAATTGTTACCAAAAGCTGTATTAGCTGTATTGGATTAGGTTTCTCCCATTATCATGCCGCGTAAGGTGAGAAAGTGAGGCAGTGCTTTGCGAGGGTTCCCCTCGTTGTAGCAACTGCCGGGGTTTCTAGGTTTAAGCTGTTCCGCATTTAAATCATATAATCTAAATTATTA
>NZ_NTFS01000799.1 GCF_002289455.1 Brunnivagina elsteri CCALA 953 | reverse complement strand
AGCTAAGGTAGTTATATAGATATCTTACAGACAGATATTGATTGCGATCGCTTAACTCCCAATTCCTAACTCCAAACCCCAAACTTAAAAATGCAAATCATCTACTGGTCACTTATCATCCTGATGATATTTGGTATTATTGGTGCTGTAGTTCCCGCACTACCTGGAAGCAGCTTAATTTTAATTGGCATTATTATTTGGGGTTTAGTCCAAAAATCCTTTGCAGCAATTAGCATACCTTTAATAGTTACCTCCATCGTTTTAATACTGAGTATCGGTATTGATTTTCTTGCTGGTTACATTGGTGCAAAAAAAGCTGGTGCAAGTAAATGGGGACAAATAGGTGCATTTGTCGGATTAATAGTCGGATTTTTCGGTTTATTACCCACGCTTCCATTTGGTGGACCATTATTAGGAATGTTGCTTGGTCCCTTACTTGGGGCAATCATCGGTGAATATCTGTATTGTAAGAACTTGCAAACAGCAGTAAAAGCAGGTATCGGTATTGTCGTTGGTAGTTTAATTGGTAATTTACTTCAAGGATTATTAGCGTTAGCAGCAGTGACTGTCTTTATTTTCTCCACTTGGGGACAAGTATTTGGTTAATATTTAAATACAGTTTGCAATTGAGAAAACTGTAGGGGCAAACGGTTGTTTGCCCTAATTTTATTTTATCCAAACGAAACAAACCCTAAAAACCAGGTTTCTCCCCCACAATCAAACCCCAAATCCCACGAAACAAACCCTAAAAACAAGGTTTCTCCCCCACAATTAAACCCCAAAACACGAAATAATTTACCGCTTCATCAAACCTCTGGTGACGAGAGAAACCGGGTTTCTATTGGTGTTGCTTCAAGAATTGTCATACTTGCTTTGAGAGAAACCCGGTTTCTTAAGGGTTTATTGAGACTTGAAGATTGATAGACAAAAAAATGGGGTAGAAAAGAGTCCTAACTACTGCAATTAGTAACTCTAACCTACCCAATATTGTACAAACGAGAAGGATTATTTTTGTAATGAAAAAATTAAAAAATTAGAT
>NZ_NTFS01000798.1 GCF_002289455.1 Brunnivagina elsteri CCALA 953 | reverse complement strand
ACCTAGAACAATTTTACTCGAGCAAGAACTACAAGACGCAATAAAAAAATCCCGCGAAATTTGTGCTATAACTTCTCCACGCTCAGAAGAATGTGCTGCTGCTTGGGGTGTGGTTGATGAATTACAAGCAGAAATTGCCCATCAGGAGGCAAAACGAATTGAGAAAACAGCATTTGAAGAATTTTGTGAAGAATTTCCAGAAACATTAAGGAAAGGGGAGTTTGATGAATGGTGTAGTGGTTGATATGTTTTTTGTGGAGAAAGTTTATCGCTGAATAATTCGTCCAAGATAAGGTCAGTACCTGGACAGAATTAATTACATATTAGTTATTTATCAATCCTTCGCTAATCAAGGATTTTAGACCATATTTTTGTGTAGTTAATTTTGTCTGATTACTTAAAACTATCTCATATTTCATAAATCCAAAAACTAATTATTTCCAAACTCGATCAGTAATAACTCCTCCTATAGGTGGATGCTAATAGAAGATTAAATAGAGATGCTTTTAATAGAAGCCCTCGCTATTTTTTTCAGGTGTGTGGAGTGATTATTAGGATTTAAAACTTGACAAAAGCATTAAAATTCCAATTTGGAGGAATAGATTATGTCAGTCGAAACACAAGCTGTAACCCAATCTTCTCAATTACCAATTATACGAAATAATTCTCAAGGTGAAGCTGTCACGCTCCTACAACAGCTTTTAGAATCCCAAGGTTATCGTACTGGTGGTGTGGATGGAAAATTTGGTTCAAAAACAGAGCAAGCAGTGAAAAAATTCCAAACAAATTTTGGTTTAGTAGTAGATGGAATGGTTGGTTCAAGAACCTGGAATAAATTAGGCGATCGCTTAATTAATCCTTAATTGTCTAAAATAGTTTTTTTTTACATTAGTAACGCATCAAAGTCCTAACAATGATACGTTACTTAGTCAGTAATATACTCTAAAAATTGAGTAATTTGGTTCATCAACTTAAATTTTACTATCAATTTTTTCTGCCGATATATCACGACTCAATTTCTCATTATTGCTAGATATATT
>NZ_NTFS01000797.1 GCF_002289455.1 Brunnivagina elsteri CCALA 953 | reverse complement strand
ACTTTTATTTATCTGTTGTCTGACTTTTACTTTAATAATAGTAATAACTAGCTGTAATCACAATCAAAACCAAAATATTAGTGGTAATCGAGATATAATAATCGCCTCAAAAGACTTTACAGAACAAGATATATTAGGTGAATTAATTGCCCAGCAAATCGAAGCGACAACAAATTTAAAAGTCAAACTGAAACCACGTTTAGGAGGTTCATTTATTTGCCATGAAGCTCTAATAAAAGGTGCAATCGATGGATATATTGAATATACAGGTACTGCATTTACGACAATTCTTAAACAACCTGTAATTAACGACCCCAAACAGGTTTATCAGCGTCTCAAACAAGGTTATGCCCAAAAATTTAATCTCGAAGTTATGGAACCATTGGGCTTTGAGAATACCTTTGCGATGATTATACGTGGTGAAGATGGGAAAAAATATAATATCAAAACCCTTTCTGAAGCTGCACAATATACACCAAAATGGCGCGGTGGTTTTGGTTATGAATTTACCGAGCGTGAAGACGGTTTTCCTGGTTTAGCAAAAACCTATAACTTGCGATTTCGCGAAAGACCTAGTTCAATGAGTTTAGATTTAATCTATCGAGCTTTAACCCAAGGTTTAGTGGATATGGTTGCTGGAAGTTCCACCGATGGGCAAATATCTAGATTGGGTTTAGTTGTACTTGAAGATGATAAAAAATATTTTCCACCATACGAAGCAGTACCAATTTTTCGCAGGGAAACATTAAAAAAATATCCGCAATTATCTAAGGGAATATCCCAATTAGCAGGGAAGATTACAGCAGATGAAATGCGGCAACTAAATTATTTAGTGGAAGGTGAATTACGCGATGTTAAAGAGGTTGTGAGCGAGTTTCGGAAACTAAAAAGGTTTTAGGGTTTAAAGCTGAAGCTGGACTATTTATCCGCCAAAATACAAAAGTTTGATTTACCTTCATATCCCGAAAATTATCCCCCCTAACCCCTTTTCAAGGGGGGAAAATAAAAAGTCTAATTCCCTCCCCTTAGCAAGGGGAGGGTTAGGGTGGGGT
>NZ_NTFS01000796.1 GCF_002289455.1 Brunnivagina elsteri CCALA 953 | reverse complement strand
CTTTTAATATTTTAATTTATTGGATGTTTATCTTTAGTTTTTGAACTATTTTTTAGATACATTAAATACCTTAAATATATTAGGTGTTATTAGTCCTTGGGGGAAAAATATTGTGCCAAATACGATTAGAAAACCAAAAATAATTAATCTTCCATCCCGTAGAAATTGTGCCAACCAATCAGGTAAACCACCTGTATTAGCTAATCCTCTCAATACTTCGGGTAAAGCTGTAAATACCATACCCCCAACTACCGAACCAAGGAATGTTCGAGAACCACCAATTAATACAAAAGTCAGGTAAATAATACTTGCATCAAAAGTGCCTTGTCGTGCATTCCAAGTATTTAAAAAATGAGCGCTAATCGCACCAACCATTCCTGCTAAAATCGCTCCTAACGTAAATGCTAATACTTTATAGTGGGTTGGATTGATTCCCATTGAACTGGCAGCTAATTCATCTTCACGGATAGCAATTAATGCTTTACCAACTCGTACACGTTCGAGACGATAAATTAAGATTATTGTGATAATTAATAAAGGTAAAGCAATCCATAAATATTCAATTGGTGACGGGAATGATTGAGGAATACCAGGAATACCAGTTGCCCCTCCTGTAATATCTAAATTTAAAGCAATTACTCGTAAAACTTCGACAAAAGAAATTGTTGCGATCGCTAAATAAATTCCTCGCAGTCTTAATACTAGAATTCCAATCGCAATGCCTAACAATCCAGATATAATCGTAGCTATGAATATTTCTATAAATAGTAAATGTACTGGAAAAATATCATTTGTTTGTCTAAATATAGTTGTGGAAAGAATCGCGGCAATATATCCACCTAAACCGTAAAATCCAGGACTTGCTAAAGATAATTGTCCTGCCATTAAGGGTAAATATAAAGATAATCCTAACAGCGAACCTAAGACCATTGAGACTATTAATGAACCGTAAGTATTTAAAAAATCACTCATAAATTATAACTATTAATAATTAACCAATACAAATTAAACTTTTTGAATAAATTTTCGTCCGAGTAATCCTTGTGGTCTTACTAATAGC
>NZ_NTFS01000795.1 GCF_002289455.1 Brunnivagina elsteri CCALA 953 | reverse complement strand
GGGAGCAACGCGATTTGGTGAGGTGGGGCAAAAAAGGTATGATCGCTAAAAATTTTCTTCAGTACAAATTAACAATTGACTACTCATCAATACGTATTAGTACTTAATATAAGTTGCTTACGATTTTAATATGTGAACATAATCTGTTTTTTTGTGCCAAAAAAAAGGTAGGATTCCCTTTGGAGTAAAGGTTTTGATTTTAGATATCAAAACAAAAACAGAGAATGCCTACAATGAAATATTCTACTTTCGATTTAAGCAAATCATTAGAACACTTTCAAGAAAAAGTTACGAAACTTTTAGAATTAACAAATATTCCAGAATTCGATGGACAAGCTTTAAAAGTACGTGAAGGAAAAATTCGGGAATCTGCGTTAATTCTAGCAGGAGAATGCATTGCTTTATTGCTTCATAATCTGTCTAAATCTCAAGATTTTTTAGATAAAGCAATGCAGCAGACACAAGGTTGGTGGCATGATAAAACACAAAAACATGGACGAGTTTATATTATCTGCTACTGGGGAACGCTGTAAAACGTTAGTACGAGAACGAAATTATCTTTTAAAAGCTTACCGACGACGGCTTTTAAAATATAACGAAGTTGCGTTTCAAAAACTTCCTCTTGGCAGTGGTGCAGTTGAAAGTTTAATTCGTCAAGTTGTTAACTTACGGATGAAAGGAAACGGTAAATTTTGGTTAAAAAATAATGCTGAAATTATGTTACATCTTCGCTGCCAATGGATAGCTGGAAGCTGGAATAATTTTTGTGATTCTATCTTAAATTCATTCATTAAGCCGAAAGCAGCTTAAAATATTTTATACCTTGATACAGTTTTCAAGCATTTAATTGCTACAATTAATACTAAGTAACAAAGCTCTGTTGCAGATATTTTTTTAAATAATAGTCAAATGACTTACCAGTAATCTTTTTGAGATATCTCATGAAGATAATTTATACTGCCAAACAGTATGTTTGCTGCAAATAAAATCACTTTGTACTTAAATATGATTTTTAGCGATCGCTTGTTTTTGACTAGACCTCACCAAATCGCGTTGCTCCC
>NZ_NTFS01000794.1 GCF_002289455.1 Brunnivagina elsteri CCALA 953 | reverse complement strand
TTCCTAATCCTCATCCCCATCAACCACTTCCATCACTTCAGGTGATGTACCAAAATCGCCAAATCCTGAATCATCCTCGCTAAAACCGATTACTTTCCCATCAAAAAAATCTGCCAAGCGTTCAGCCGCATGTAAAAGTTTTTCTGCGATCGCATCGCTAATAATAGGTTCAGGTTCAATTGGCGTAATTGGCGCAATGTTTACCTGGGGTTGAGCCTCGGAAATTGAACCATTTTGTACCCCATTACTTCCATTTCCATTACTTCCATTTCCATTACTTCCATTTCCATTACTCCCATTCCCGTTACTTCCATTTCCATTACTTCCATTTCCATTACTCCCATTCCCATTACTTCCATTTCCATTACTTCCATTTCCATTACTCCCATTCCCGTTGTTATTTACATAATTATTCGCATAATTAGCTCCATTTCCATTAGTTCCATTTCCATTACTCCCATTCCCGTTAGTATTTGCATAATTATTTCCATTTCCATTGCCGTTATTCGCGACATTATTAGGAACAGAAGATTGATTATTTAGTGTTACTTGCTGGTTTGGCTGGTTTGGCTGATTAGCAGGTGGAGGGGATTCTGGTATTGGTTGTGGAGTTGCTGGTGTTGTCGGTGGTACAGCAGGGCTAGGAGTGGCAGCAAAAGAGTTTGGAGGTGTTTGGCGAGTGGAGCCGTTTTGCTGAGACTTATCTCCACTCGCCTGTTTAGGGTGAATAGAACTTGCCACCTCCAAATCTACTCTAATTTCGCGCTGGAAAGCCGATCGAAATGCTGCCGTAATTATCGGTAAGTCAGCCTGAACTCGTTTGAACCAAGCTTGTTTGATGCCAAGTCGCGCTGTTTTTTCTTGAAGCTCGATGACATGACACATTTGGCGCAACAGTTCCCGTCTCGACACTGGTTCGAGGTGAGAAAGCACTTGTCGCCATACTTGGGTTAAGTCTTGTTGATTAACTGGTTGTTGATTAACTGGTGGTTGATTAACTGGTGGTTGATTAACTGGTTGTTGATTAACTGGTGGTTGATTAACTGGTGGTTGATTAACTGGTGCTTGATT
>NZ_NTFS01000793.1 GCF_002289455.1 Brunnivagina elsteri CCALA 953 | reverse complement strand
CTGTTCTCTAATAATTGCAAATTGGTCGGGAAATTCATCTTGATTATAAATATTTAAAGCATCTTTATAGAAAAGAATGGCATATTCAATATAGCTTAAAATATCTATAGGATTTAAATTCTTATCTTGTGCTTTCTGAATATATACATCTGCAATATTGTTACATGCATCTGCCCATTTAAAGGGAAATTCTTTGCGAGTATAAACTTCTAATGCTCTTTGGAAAAACGCGATCGCCAATTCCAGATTTTCTGCTTTCTCTCCTAAAATTCTCTCGCTGTAGGCATTACCAAGATTATTTCGCATCATTGCCCATTGTTCGGGAAAAGTGCTGCGAGTTCTGACTTCCAGGGCAGCATTGTAAGAAGCGATCGCAAGTTCTAGATTTTCTGCCCTCTCTCCTGTAATTCTTTCGCTATAGGCATTACCCAAATTATTTTGTGTTATTGCCCATTGTTCGGGGAAAGCATTACGAGTATATACTTCCAGGGCAGCAGTAAAAGATGCGATCGCATTTTCGATATTCTCTGCCTTGTCTCCTTTAATTCTCTCCCTGTAAGCATTTGCGAGATTATTTTGCGTTGTTGCCCAATCATAGGGCAAAGCTTCCCTGGTGTAGACAGTTAAAGCAGCAGTAAAAGATGCGATCGCATTTTCGATGTTCTCTGCCTTGTCTCCTTTGATTCTCTCCGTGTAGGCTTCTGCGAGATTATTTTGGGTTATTGCCCAATCAATAGGTAAAGCTTCCCTGGTTTTGACAGTTAAAGCAGCAGTATGAGCCGCGATCGCATTTTCGATGTTCTCTGCCTTATCTCCTTTGATTCTCTCCGTGTAGGCAATTGCGAGATTATTTTGTGTCATTGCCCAATATTGAGGTAAAGTTTCCCTTATGTAGACAGTCAAAGCAGCATTACAAGCAGCGATGGCATTTTCGATATTCTCTGCCTTGTCTCCTTTGATTCTTTCAAAGTAAGTAACTGCGAGATTATGTTGTGTCATTGCCCAATATTGAGGTAATGCTTCTCTGGTGTAGACAGTTAAAGCAGCAGTATAAGCAGCGATCGCATTTTCGATAT
>NZ_NTFS01000792.1 GCF_002289455.1 Brunnivagina elsteri CCALA 953 | reverse complement strand
TAAGTAGTTAGACAAAATTAATTACAAAATTTTCTCCAAATTCTTTTAAGATTTTTTCCACAGATGCAACAAAGGTTTCCCAACTTTTGTAAGCATCTATCTCAATCCATTCATACTTGATAAACCGCCATAAAATTTCAATTAAATTTAACTCAGGAGAGTAAGAAGGTAACTCAAAGATAGTAATATTACGTTGTTTCCACTCTTCAAGTTTGTCAAAAATAGCATTACTGGTATGAATAGAAGCTTGATCTGCGACAATCACTGTTGGCTTATCTACTGCGGGAAAGAAAGCATCAATACAGGCAATAACCACATCAGAATTAATACTTTGAGATGAAATATAAGTTTCCAGATGGTTATTTCTGTTCATTATTCCCAGCACATTCATTCGACGGCTACGGCGGCTCGGTATTGTCAAATATTCTCCGATATTCTGCCATCCATAGGGAACACAAGGAATCAAACAAAATCCTGTTTCATCCAAGTAATATAAATCAATTTCGCCCTCATCATCCAATCGCTTTAATTCTTCTAGCTGTGCCTTTTTGTCTTGATATTCATGGACTGGAGGTTCTCCTCCAACCCCTCTACGCATACGATGCCAACTCATAGATAACGTTTTTAGTATTCTTTGAATTGTTTTTGTACTTGTATTTATGTCCCATTCTTCTTGAATTTTTTGTTTGACCTTTTTTAATTGCCTTGGTTCTTCTTTAGTCCATTCTTTAATCTGTTCTTTTTGTAAAAAGTTAAATGTGGGTTTACAACCCCGTCCAGATTTGTTGTATAGTCCCACCATACCCAATGATTCCCATCTATTTAACCAGTTATAAATTGTCTTGCTACTTACTTGAAAAATAAGAATCAGTTTTTCCACTTTTGTTCCTTGCGAAGCCAGTATTAAGCAATGTGCCCTTTGACGCACATAATGATATCGGCTTTGCCGATAAATTCTTTCTAGTAATTTAGCCGAAAGTGAATTTATTTCCCGAATAAGTATCATTGTTAGTTATGAAAAATGCACCTCTTTTATCCTGACATGCTTTGTACTCATTTTTGTAATTAATTCTGTCCGGCTACTTA
>NZ_NTFS01000791.1 GCF_002289455.1 Brunnivagina elsteri CCALA 953 | reverse complement strand
TAGACTTTTTTAAACCAACCGTATAGTAGGGTTTTCGGTGCCAGGTAATTATGTTTATTCCAAAAGTGGATGCTCCCGTATGCCTTTGGAAAATATGCAATGGCTTCCGAGAATATGCATGTATCTCAGGTACGCAGGTTTTGTGCTGTAAAAAAATAGTAGGTATATGATGAGTAAAGGTTTGGAAATTCAAGAATTAGCGATCGCTATCACTGCCAAAAATCTCAATCCCACAGTTATAAATTCGGATTTTTTTAAATACGCTGGGATTGTGCCAGCAGATTGGGAGTTAGCAAAACAACCGATATATACCAACACTTTAGTTCAGATTTTGTTTAATAATGGCTTGGGAATCATTGCCCAGCCTAACCGGATCACCATCGCTGAGGTGATTGGTGCGAAGAATTACCAGGATGTGAAAGTAGCAGAAATTGCTTGTCAGTTGGTAGAAAAACTGTCCCAAGTTGAGTATCAATCTGTGGGAATTAATCCCAGGGGTTTTGTGACTTTTGATTCTGAGTCAGGAAGTTATGAGTATCTGTGTAATAACTTGTTGTCTCCTGGTTCATGGCAAGAATTTGGTGAAGGAAAGATGAATGCTGCGTTGCAGTTGGCTTATCCTCTGAAACAGGGACAATTGAATTTGGGCATCAATCAGGCGAATATTCAGTTTCCAGAGCAGGTAGTGCCGGCAATTTTGTTCTCTGGTAATTTCAATTATTCTCTAACAGGTGACACTCAAGGGGAACGAGTGCAAGATTTACAACAATTAGTTCAGAACTGGCAAGAATCTATAAATATGTTCGAGAAGCTGATTACAGAAAAATTCTTGCCGTCAGTTACACAAACTAATGTCTCTGTGTTCCCGGAAATGGCACTTTCTTTTTAAATTAATCTGCCCGTAGCTTTGAGATTACGGGCAACTATTTTTTATTATCTTGTTTTTATCGCATCAGTTAAATCTTTTTACCCCTAATTCCACCTATCAAAATCGATCAGAAGATGAATAGGGAGCAACGCGATTTGGTGAGGTCTAGTCAAAAACAAGCGATCGCTAAAAATCATATTTAAGTACAAAGTGATTTT
>NZ_NTFS01000790.1 GCF_002289455.1 Brunnivagina elsteri CCALA 953 | reverse complement strand
CTAGCGCGAATCCAAGCGTGTGCATCTACCTCCATGAGCCAACCAGCAATTATAGAAGCTTTTGCAGAGCTTAAAGACCCTCGTCGAAAAGCAGGACAACGGCATAACCTGACTCTATGTCTCGCACTATTTACTTTAGCGATCGCAGCCGGGAATAAAGGATTTTTAGCAATTGGTGATTGGATTTCAAGCTACAACGAACAGTTGATTAATCTTTTTAACCCTCCAAAAAATAGACTCCCTTCTTATAGCACCGTGCGTCGGGCTTTATTGCATATTGATTATCAAGGATATTCTACATGCCTTGCTAACTTCTTTAACGTACAACCATCTGCCGGAGAGACCATTGGCTTGGATGGTAAGGTTCTCAAAGGTTCATACCAAATTGAAAATGATAATCTAAATTCTGATTCTCACCCAGCAATTATGTTAGTCAGTGCCTATATTGTCGAGCGAGGATTGATTCTAGAGCCATGTCAAGTAAATGCCAAAACTAATGAAATTAAAGCTTTACCTGAACTGATTGAAAAACTAGCTCTTCAAGGCGTTGTTTTTGCATTTGATGCTATTAATACTCAAAAAAAACTTGTGAACTAATAATTAATAGTGGCAATGATTACATTGCGGCTTTAAAAGGTAATCAACCAGGTTTGTTCAAAGATGTCAAAACAAATTTTATACCAGAATCAAGTTATGAACAGATAAATAAAGGGCACGGTCGAGTCGAAAAGCGTCATGTCAGTATTTGTAAAACCTTGGATGGGATTCGTTCTTGGCCTGGACTTACTACTTTGATTCAAGTTAAATCAGAGCGCCAAGTATTTACGCATCACATGATTGAAGTCACAACAGAGACTCGTTATTACATTTCCTCTTTAAGTGAAACTGCTGAAGCATTTGCCTCACGCATTAGAGGATACTGGGGTGTTGAAAATAAGGTTCATTACGTTCGAGATGTTACTCAGGGTGAAGATGCCTCTAGAATTCGCACCACCCCCCTTCCTCAAATTTTTGCGATCGCTCGAAATTTCGCACTTAATTTATTCCGTGACAATATGTTTGAAAATATGGCGCAAGCTCAACGGTTGT
>NZ_NTFS01000079.1 GCF_002289455.1 Brunnivagina elsteri CCALA 953 | reverse complement strand
ACTGGTGGTTGATTGACTGGTTGTTGATTAACTGGTGGTTGATTAACTGGTGCTTGATTGACTGGTGGTTGATTAACTGGTGCTTGATTAACTGGTGGTTGATTAACTGGTGGTTGATTAACTGGTGCTTGATAATTATTTGTGGAATGGTTTGATATTGGTGCAATATTTGTAGCTATTAGTTGCTGTTGCTGTGCAGAAGGAAGCAAACCGAGTATGGTGACTTCTAACCACAGCCTGGGTTGGGTAGTATTTTTTAGCTGAACTTCAGCGCTACGTAAATGCTGCTGTCCGACTAATATGTTGTTAATACTGAGTTTTTGGGAAAATTGAACCAGAGAAAGCCAAGTTTCTTGCGTACAAGCGACCAAATCTCCACGATTGGGTGCTGTTTTGGCAATGAGTAAGTCGCGGTAAAAGCCTGCGAGATTTTGCAAGACTACTAATGGTTCCCGTCCTCTATCTAGGATTTTGCGAGTACTATCAATTATCGCTTCTCCATTGTCTGATGCGATCGCACTCAGCAACCCCAATAAATCTTTTTCACTAACAGTACCAACTAAATCCCAAACTTTATCGGGTGTGACTTCCCCTGATAATAAACTTAATTGGTCGAGTAAACTTTCAGCATCTCGTAATCCTCCCTGGGATAGTTGTGATATTAAAGTAATTGCGCTTTCGGAAATACTAATATTTTCTTGAATCGAAATATAAGTTAAATGTTTTACTAATGAGTCTAGAGGTATTCTTCTAAAATCGAATCTTTGACAGCGTGAAATAATTGTAGGTAATACTCTTTGGGGGTCAGTTGTCGCCAGAATAAAAACAATATGTTTCGGTGGTTCCTCTAGTGTCTTAAGTAGCGCATTGAATGCCTGGGTACTTAACATATGACATTCATCAATCGCATAAACCTTATAGCGACACTGCACGGGAGCAAACTGCGATCGCTCGATAATTTCCCGAATGTTATCAACACCAGTATTGCTGGCTGCGTCAATTTCGATTACGTCAATCGAGTAACCTTTAGAAATTCCCTGACATACATCGCATACCCCGCAAGGAGTCGCTGTTGGTTGTGGACTGTTAAGACAATTTAACGATTTGGCGAGGATACGGGCACTCGATGTTTTTCCCGTACCACGAGGTCCCGTAAACAAGTAAGCTGGGGCAATCCTCGATGTACTGATAGCATTTGTAAGAGTGGTTGCGATCGCTTCTTGCCCCACCAATTCTGCAAAGCTTTTTGGGCGATACTTGTGGTGTAGGGGTTCGTATGACATGGTTATCGCGATTTCAACGCCTAAGAAGTGGACAATTTACACAAGCGCCCTATTTGAGCCTATTTATTTTAAACGTAGTTAAAGACAATTTTTTGTCACTAGTACAGTGTCACATAAATAAATGAACTATTTATATTGACTGAAAGCCTTGCAAATAAACGAATACTCATCCGATATCTTCTTCCTCAGTTCGATATTTTTGTACTAGTACATCACGGCGCAAACAAAGTTACCATTTAAAGTGGCTAAAAATCTCATAGAATGTTATTTCTTTCCTTTACTTTTGCCTTGTAATACTAGAGTATTTTTCTACATGAAAAGTATTTAAACATTTAATAAATTAATGAATGTTGATAATAATTTGTCTGTAGATTTTATTTAATTTATACACTCCTATGAGCGTAGCCCTGTGGCTACAATCTTAGGGTACACACCAACGAATGAAGGGTGCATGTAGATGTTCAAAAAGCTCATTCAGTGGCTTAAAGGTCTTTTTCAAGGTTTGTTGGGAGTTAAATCAAGCCCAACAAAAATCAGCGTAAATGCTCAACAGAGAGCAGTTCCTCCCCTAAATGACACAGATTTGGAGTTTTTATTTAGCGAACTTTTGGAAGGAGTGAATCAAGCACGGGGACATGCTTGGGCAGTAAAATGGTTACACAACATTGAACACCGTGTTTCTACTGAACGCTGGGTTGAATGGCTGGGGGGATTTAGCGATAAGTTAATGGCATCATCTGCTCCAAATAACGAACTAGCCTCGCGATTGATACAACTTGGCGAATTAAATGTTGGTGAAGTTGGCGATATTGCCTACAACATCGGGATGAGTTTAATTACGCGGAACCAACAAGAACCTATATGGGAGTATAGCGGACCAGATACAGTATCAGCCTTGGAGATAACCTCAGAAAAAATAAGCGAACCCATCCAAACTATTATCTCAGAAGACAACACTGAAGGCGATTTTCAAACCGTTACCCTCGATCAGCTATCTGAACTGATGCAACAAGATGGTAATTTACGCCAAATTGTTGCTCAACAGGTGGGGATTGAAAGCGATAATCCAGAGGATATCATTCAGGCTTTGGTGGATCAGTTCCAAGAGACTGCTCAAGTCGCAACCGAAGAACCATGATTCTAGTTCAATAGTACTATATATTTGAAAAAATGGGGAGTAGAGAGATGCTAATTTCGATGAATTCAAATGTCAATTACAATACAAGTCAAAAAAGTTTGGAAGTGAATTAAAAATAGCTAATAGATTTTACCTTCTCAGATAATTCGTAATGCGTAATGCGTAATTCTCAATGCTCCATCCCAATTTAATTGTTTGCTCAAGGAAATATAGCGCTAAAGCCAGTTTGAGTGCTATGGTAACTTTTGTTTCTCAAACAAATGTAGTTAGGTATTGACAGATAGTATTTTATTGGTTATTTGGTATTTTCTACTGGTGCATATTGTTGTAGGGAATGGGGTTGAGTCGTAGTAACTTGGGTTAGTAGTAAACAAACATTTTAGTTTTAGGGTGTAATTCTGATTCGTGGAAGACTACATAATAATGTGCGATACGTCTTTGGTGTTAAGCTCCGCTTATCGTCAAAATCCCAAAAAACATCCGAGTGTACTGTAGATACCCAAGCGGTTAGTGAAGTTGCTTAATGCTTAAAAAGATTTTCCAACAACTCTTTGGCAAAGAACAGGAGCGTTCTTCCCGACAGGTAGCACAGCAGACTATGATGCGATCGCTACCTGAATTAACGAATGCGGATTTAGATTATTTGTTTAGCCAGCTTTTGGAAGGTGTAGCGCAAGTGCGGGGGCAACAATGGGCTATCAAGTTCCTCCATCGCATGGAAAACCGCATCAGCGAAGAACGTTGGCTGGTTTGGTTACAAAATTATGGCGATCGCTTACTTGCTTCTCCTGCTCCTAATGATGATTTGGCGTTTCGACTCGTACAATTTGGCGAGTTGGAAGTTGGAAGCATGGGAGATTTAGCCTATGAGATTGGGATGCAATTGTTAGCACGTAATTCTGGTAGCGAGTACTGGCAAGATGTTAGCAGTGAACCAATGGTTGGAGGAATTGAGATACATGTACCTGTTGCTGGTGTAAATGAAGTGGAAAGCAACTCTCTATTGCCTCCATTACCTCCACTTGTACAAAATTCCCAAATATTTGAACAAGATTTGTTCTCAAATCAATATGGTGAATATTTTCACAAAGTAGAAAGTGAGGAAGGTATAGAGTCAGATGTGATATCTAATTTCGAGATTACAAATTTTGAGACTGCGATCGTAGATATTATCAACTTAGATGAGACAACTTCTTTTGTCCCTCTTGATACTCCTGGGCAAGATTTAATCAGAGCATTTGGTGATGAGTTATGGGATAATTCTCAACAAGAAACTGTATCTCATTCACTCAATCCGGAATCGCTCAATATTACGGATAACTCGAATATTAGTAGTGATGCAGTTGCAAATATAGCTGAAGAAAATGTAGTATTTACGACTTTTGATGCTGACGTTGTAAATTCTGTAGAAGATGTTTATGTAGTAGAAGAGATTTATTTAGAAGATTATCCTCTCGATAATACAGAAGAAAATATAGAATTAGACACATATAATTACGATTTTGTCAATCCTATAGTTATCAATTCAATTCAGGAGAATTCTATAGAAGATAATTCTATAGAAGATTATGAACTAGAGGAAAATGCAACATTCACGAATTTCAATAATCAAGTAGACAACCAGTTAGAAAATAATGTTTTAGAAGAAAGTACTTCAAATCAATCATTCTTAGATGAATTTGGGGAAGAATTATCGACTATATCCCCCTCATATCTAACTTCTGAACCTATAGTATCGGAAACATACACCGAACCAGAAGCAGAATTAAATCAATCGCTATCTAGTTTCATTTCTGAAGATTTTGTCTCTGATGAAGCAGATAATATTATAGCAAGTCTAAATTCGGAAAATATAGAATTAGAGATTACTGATACTTCCCTAGAAGATAGTCCAGGGCAGCAATTATTACGAGAATTTGGTGAAAGTTTATGGGGTTTAAATTCTAATCCAGCAGATATTATAGAGATTGGAGAAGAAAGAATACAAGAAGTAGAAGAAACACGAGAAATAGAAGAAACAACTACATCAGCATCTTTCACAGGAGAAGAATGGGCACGAATTATTGATGAAAACTTTGTTGAATTTTTTGTTCCAGAAACAATAATTTCTGTACCATTACAACCTCCATCAACACCTGAGCAGGAAGTACATACTAACTTAGATATAACATTTGATGAAGCTTTAAATGATTCCAGCATAAATGAACTGGAGGCAACTACATCTAGCTTTGGAATATCGAACTTTGAAATAACATCTGAAGCAGCAGAAATAGAACTTGTTGATTTTAAAAAACAAACAGCCGAAAATCAAACAACAGAAAATCAAACAGCAGAAAGTCAAACAGTAATAAATGAAAGCTTTGAAATAGAAATTGTAGCAACAGAAAATTCAATAACAAATAATTCAAAAGAAAGCAATATTGACGATGACTTCAATGCTCCAATTATGCCTGTCACCAGGCAAAAATTTGAACCTGCGACAAATACCAAAATTGATGAGACACGAATCAATTTACCGTCAATAATTGCTATAACTTTCGATGAACTATGGATTAGGTTGGGGCAAAGTACAAATCTAGTTGAACAACTAGCATCTGGGTTACTAAATCAAGGAAATACACAACAATTATCCATAGTTGGTGAACCAAATCAAGCAAGTACACAAGCTCAAGCACAAGCATGGTATTATCAAGGACTTCAACAGACAAAAAATGGGGATTTAGCTAGCGCGATCGCATCATACGATCAAGCGATCGCATTGTCTCCTGATGCCTACGAATATTGGTTTAATCGCGGTTTAGCGCTATTCCATCTGGGTAAATTGGAGAATGCGATCGCAAGTTATGAAAATGCGATCGTCATTAAACCCGATTATTACAAAGCATGGTTTAATCGAGGTGCTGGTTTAGGGGAACTCGAACGCTTTGACGGAGCTTTAGCGTCATTTGATAAAGCGATCGCACTCAAATCAGATTATGATGAAGCTTGGTCAGGTAAAGCCTTAGCATTATTAAAATTAGGTCAAACAACAGCAGCAATTTCCTGTTACGACAAAGCAACCCAACTCGAACCCCAAGATGCACAAGCTTGGTATTATCGCGGAGTTGCTTTGTCAGAAAATAAACTTTATGCCGAAGCAATTACCTCATTTGATGAAGCAATAGAAATTCAACCGCAGTATCATTTAGCTTGGTTTAATCGTGGTTTAGCACAGGCACAATTAGAAGAGTGGGAAGATGCGATTACTTCCTATCAAAAAGCCTTAAAATCTCAACCAGCTTCCTACGAACTTTGGTATTTACGTGGTGTAGCCTTAGATAAATGTCAGAGACACGAAGATGCAATTGACTCCTATGATAATGCTCTGGCTTTGAATCCCGAATTATACGATATTTGGATTGACAAAGGCGTAATTTATGCAAATTTGGGACAATGGCAAGAAGCAATTTCCGCTTGGGATAAAGCATTAGATATCCAACCAAATCTTTACATAGGTTGGTTTAATAAAGCGATCGCACACGAAAAATTAGGGCAACCGGAAGAGGCAATTCTCGCTTACTATGAAACTGTAACGATTGAACCTAATTTCCATATCGCTTGGTACAATCGCGGATTGTTGCTGTTTGCCATCGAGAAATACGAAGACGCGATTTTGTCCTTTGACTATACATTACAGTTACAACCCGACTACTTAGAAGCTTGGATGGCAAGGGCAAATGCAGTTGAAAAATCACCAGGATTTGACTTTTACCTCAGTTCTCATAGTGCGATCGCATCCGCAAACCCTTCATTAACAGCACGGGGGAATGATGGTAAGTTAGCAACTTACGCCGCAGCAGTCAACTACATAGACCAAAATACCTATCCCGAAGCTTGGGCAAAACTATATTTAACCCTTGGTAATGCTTATTATGACAGAGGTAAGCACAATAGTTTTATCAATGAAGATTGGTCACAAGCAATTCATGCATATAACCAAGCATTACTAACAGCGACTCCAGAAAATTTCCTGGAACTGCATTTAGAAGTTCTGCAAAACATTACGAAAGTTTTACTAGGTTTTGGTGATACAAACCAAGCACAGCAATTCCAAACCTACGCAGCAAATTTATTGACAAATGCTTTAAATGAGACGAATCGTTCTGAAGAAAGTAAAAAAGCACTAGCATTAAAATTTGCTAGTTTTGGACAACTTGCTGTAGATATTGCCGTTCAACAAGGTGAATTAGTACAAGCATTAGAAATTGCCGAATCGGGTAAAAATAATTGTTTAAATTGGTTAATATCAGATTCACCTCAAAATATTTCTTCCCCCAATTACGACGCATTTCAACAACTCGTAAATTCGACAACTGCCATCATTTATTGGCATATTAGTCCATCAGGATTACGCAGCTTCATTGTCAAAAAGAGTCATCCCGAACCATTACTTGTTTTTACACCCATTTTTAGTATTGGGGAAATGGATGAGTTACCAATTCCGGAAGCAGTCGAGCGCTTAACAGCATTTGAAGATTGGCTTGAAGATTGGCAACAAGAATATCATAAATATCGCCATATTGGAATTGGAAATATTGGAATTGGAAATCTAGACCAAAATCAAGATTCTTGGGAATATTCGTGGCAACGGGATATGCTCCATCGCTTGCTAAAACTTCGCGAGATATTGAATATTTCTGCTATAGAACACGAACTTGAAGGGATTACAAAATTAATTATAATTCCCCATCGAGAACTATTTAAACTACCTATACATGCCCTTTTTCAGATTGAACCTCCCCACGTAGAATTAACTATTACTTATCTTCCCACTGCCGAAATTGGATTATCACAACTAAATAATTCTTGGCATTTAGAACAACAATCTTTACTTAGTGTAGAAGCACCAAATACTCTAGGTTACAAAGAATTAAAATCAACAAAATTAGAAACCGAAGCAATTACCCAGATGTTTCTTAAAATGAAACGCATTCTGGGAGAAAAAGCGACAAAGGAAGCAGTTACAAATGAAATAAAAAACTATAATATTCTGCACTTCACAGGTTACATTGCCGAGAACATTATTTACCCACAAAAATCAGAATTATTGCTCGCAATATCAGATACACTTCCCCTCGAAGAAATTAGCAAAAACACTTTAGCTAATTACAACTTAATTACCCTATCCGCAGGTGAAATAGCTAATAGTAATCAGCAAATGATTACATCTAGATATACATCAGAATGTGTTGATATAACTAGCGTATTCATGAAACAAGGTGTCAACCATATTGTGAGTACACAATGGATGATAGAACCTGGAGCAAATGCATTAGTAATGGTGGAATTTTACCGCAGATTAAAACAAGGGAAATCAGCCACAGTCGCATTAAATGAAGCAACTATCTGGTTGAAAGAATTAACCGTAGATGATTTAAAGAAATGGTATGATATTCTTCTAAGAAAATCACCTTTAGGTGGTGTGAGAATACAGTCACTTGTTGCGACTCAGCTATCTAGAACTAGCAATATGAGTACAAATGAAAAGTTATATAGTCATCCATATTATTGGGCAGGATTTAAGATTAGCGGCAATTTAGATTAATTTATTAAACCTCATCTACCTTACGTCACAATGACGCAGCAGGATAATCAAAAACTCGCTTGTTCCAAAATGGACGAGGTTTAGTGTTTACTACCGATCAAATCTCCTAAAACTTCTTCTCTCTGCAACTTTGCCGAACTTTGCTGGGTATTTATCTGTATTTATCCGCGTTAATCTGTGTGCATCTGCGGTTTTTATCTCTTATATATTAATACGCTTCAATTAAGGATTATTACTGCGATAAATAACCAACGAACAAATAATTTTCAGTCAAGCTTGGAACTTGGTAAGTTGTAGATTGAAATTTCATTTAATTCACTGACTGTAAAAAGATTATTAGCTATATTTACCAAAAAATAATAACCTCTATCTCCAGATATATTTTTCTTTTTTTGGAAAATATTTCCAAGTTATCCAGCTTAAAATCATTGGATTTGTACTTACCTAAACAATTATTAAATAATCTATCCTGTAAGTAGTTTTTCTGGTAAATTGACAGAGAAAGGTATCAACAGCGATTGTGACAACTCCTGGTGATTCTAAATAGTAATGGAATATCCTTTCAAGAGAACTATACCTAATATTTTCTCTAAAATTTGGGAAACATTGCTCATTAGTGGGGTTAATCTCAAATCAACAGACAAATAAACTAGCAGACTCAATAAATCCTATCCAAATCAATTTGCTGCCAGGTGCGATTATGACATTAGCAATTTCCACCACATCAAAGCCTTTAAATGAGCAAGAACTACACCAAATAAACGCTTATTGGCGAGCTGCCAATTATCTCTCAGTCGGACAAATATATCTACTCGATAACCCACTTCTCCGAGAACCTTTAAAACTCGAACACGTAAAACCCCGATTACTTGGACATTGGGGAACCACACCAGGTTTAAACTTTATTTACGCTCATCTAAATAGAATCATCAAAAAACACGACCAAAGCGCAATTTATATTGCTGGTCCGGGTCATGGTGGTCCAGGTTTGGTAGCAAATACTTACTTAGAGGGAACCTACAGCGAATATTACCCCAACATCTCCCAAGACACCCAGGGAATGCAGCAACTATTCAAACAATTCTCCTTCCCCGGAGGTATCCCCAGTCATGTAGCTCCAGAAACCCCCGGTTCCATCCATGAAGGGGGGGAACTTGGTTACGCACTTTCCCACGCTTACGGGGCAGCATTCGACAACCCAGACTTATTAGTTGCTTGCGTCATTGGTGACGGAGAAGCCGAAACCGGACCACTTGCAGCTAGCTGGCACTCAAATAAGTTCCTCAACCCGGCAACCGATGGTGCTGTTTTACCCATTCTCCACCTGAACGGCTATAAAATCGCCAATCCAACGGTTTTAGCCAGAATTTCCAACGAGGAATTAGAAAGTTTATTTATTGGTTACGGTTACAAACCTTACTTTGTCGAAGGTTCCGATCCCGAAGCGATGCATCAACTCATGGCAGCAACTTTAGATACGATCGCTGAAGAAATTCGCGGGATTCAAAGGGAAGCGCGAGTACATGGGTTTACCAAACGTCCCCAATATCCGATGATTATTCTTAGAAGTCCCAAAGGATGGACAGGACCAAAAGAAGTTGACGGTAAAAAAACAGAAGATTCTTGGCGATCGCACCAAGTCCCATTTGGCGAAATTGCCAAAAAACCCGCACATCTCCAGCTTTTAGAACAGTGGATGAAGAGTTACAAACCCGAAGAACTCTTCGATGAAAACGGTAAATTAATCCCAGAATTAGCAGAACTCGCACCCAAAGGACAAAAACGCATGGGTGACAATCCCCACGCTAATGGTGGTGTATTGCTGCGGGAATTGAGAATGCCAGACTTTGCCAATTACGCAGTCGATGTACCAAAACCAGGTTCAGTTGTTGCTGAAGCTACCAAAGTCACTGGTAAATTCCTCAGAGACGTGATGAAGTTGAACTCGGAAAGCAAGAATTTTCGAGTATTTGGACCCGATGAAACCGCATCGAACCGATTAGATGCAGTGTTTGAAGTTACAGATAGAACCTGGGATGCCAAAATATTACCTGAAGATGACCATCTTTCTCCAGATGGTCGAGTGATGGAAATTCTCAGCGAACACACCTGTCAAGGTTGGTTAGAGGGATACTTATTAACAGGTCGTCACGGGTTTTTCTCCTGTTACGAAGCATTTATCCACATTATCGACTCCATGTTTAACCAACATGCCAAGTGGTTAAAAACGACCTTGGATATACCTTGGAGAAGACCTATAGCTTCGTTAAATTATTTACTAACTTCCCATGTATGGCGACAAGACCACAACGGATTTTCCCACCAAGACCCAGGTTTTATCGACCATGTGATTAATAAGAAACCAGAGGTAGTGCGAGTATATTTACCACCAGATGCGAATACTTTATTATCAGTAACAGACCATTGTTTGCGAAGTCGTCATTATGTAAATGTGATAGTCGCAGGCAAACAGCCAGCATTGCAGTATCTCAACATGGATGCAGCAACTAAACACTGTACAAAGGGTATTGGCATTTGGGAATGGGCAAGCAGCGACATAGCTAGCGAACCCGACGTTGTGATGGCATGTGCAGGGGATGTTCCCACATTAGAAACCCTAGCTGCGGTAGATATATTGAGGAAGCACATCCCCACCTTAAAAATTCGGGTGGTAAATATTGTCAATTTGATGAAATTGCAACCGCAAACGGAACATCCCCACGGTTTGTCAGATAAAGATTTTGATTCGATATTTACCACCAATAAACCGATTATTTTTGCCTATCACGGATATCCCTGGTTAATTCACCGTCTCACTTACCGTCGGACAAACCATAAGAATTTGCACGTTCGCGGTTACAAGGAAGAAGGAACCACAACTACACCATTTGATATGGTAGTTTTGAACGATTTAGACCGATTCCACTTAGCAATGGACGTAATCGATCGCGTTCCGATGTTGGGATATTCGGCAGCTTACATCAAGCAAATGTGCCAAGACAAACTCATCGAACACAAGCTGTATATTAACCAGCACGGTGAGGATATGGCAGAAATCCGCGATTGGGTTTGGCAAGATATTGGTGCGAATACCAAAATAGGACACGAAGGCAGTTAAATATACCGTAGGGGCAAACAACCGTTTGCCCTAATTTTATTGCGATTGGGTGATACGATAAATTGCGATCGCATCAAATTACAAACCCAGGAAATCGGGTTCCTACCCCCACGAAAAATCTCATGCCTAAGTACAACCAAACCCAGGAAGTCGGGTTCCTACCCCCACGAAAAATCTCATGCCTAAGTATAACCAAACCCAGGAAGTCGGGTTCCTACCCCCACTAAAAATCTCATGGCTAAGTACGACCAAATCCAGTAACCCGACTTCTAACCCCACGTAAAAAACCTGAAAAACCCGACATGCGATATCTTAAATGAGCGATCGCGATAAGCAAAGCTTAATGCCAAAGGCATATCGCAATTTTTCCCTCCCATATCCAATCTCCTCACAAATCTTAAAACAAGCCAATTAAATCCGCTTTCCTAAAATGCTACTGTCAGGATGAATCAAATCGAGTCCCCAGCTAAAAGCGATTCTGGCTACACCTCAATGCCAGCAATGAGAAAACAACCGGACTTGGATCAACAGTAAAAGGAGGATTGAACTTGGCTAAGTTGAAAGTAGGCATCAACGGATTTGGACGCATTGGACGTTTGGTGTTTCGCGCTGGTATGAACAACCCAAACATCGAGTTTGTTGGCATTAATGACCTTGTACCCCCCGATAACCTCGCGTATTTGCTAAAATACGACTCTACCCACGGCACATACCAAGGTACTATCGAAGCCAAACCCGATGGTATTGTGGTTGATGGTAGGTTTATTCCCTGCGTTTCTGTTCGCAACCCAGCAGAATTACCTTGGGGTAAATTAGGTGCAGATTATATTGTAGAATCTACTGGCTTCTTTACCGACTTTGCAGGGGCTGAAAATCACTTAAAAGCAGGTGCGAAGCGGGTTGTCATCTCCGCTCCCACCAAAGACCCCGAACATGTACAAACCTTTGTAGTTGGTGTAAACCATAACTTATTCGACCCCAGTAAACATGCGATCGTCTCGAATGCAAGCTGTACAACAAATTGCCTCGCACCAATTGCCAAGGTAATTGAGGATAACTTTGGCTTGGCTGAAGGGTTAATGACCACAGTTCACGCAATGACAGCAACCCAACCCACTGTAGATGGTCCCAGTAAAAAAGACTGGCGTGGTGGACGGGGTGCAGCACAAAATATTATCCCATCTTCAACGGGTGCTGCGAAAGCTGTAGCCCTAGTTTTACCCCAATTAAAGGGTAAGTTGACAGGGATGGCTTTCCGCGTTCCTACTCCTGACGTTTCGGTAGTTGATTTAACTTTCAAAACGAGTAAATCCACTAGCTATAAAGAAATCTGTGCGGCAATGAAAGCAGCTTCCGAAGGGGAATTAAAGGGGATTCTGGGATATACAAGAGATGAAGTTGTTTCCACAGATTTTCAGGGAGACGTGCGATCGAGTATTTTTGATGCTGGTGCGGGTATTGAGTTAAATTCCAACTTTTTCAAAACTGTGTCTTGGTATGACAACGAGTGGGGTTACTCAAATCGAGTAATTGACCTCATGTTATCGATGGCACAAAAAGAAGGAATTTTGCCCGGTTTGCTGGTTACTGCATAAACCCTAGTTCTGCCAGTATTAGAAATCTCCAAACACAAAATGTAGAGACGCGATATATCGCGTCTCTACATTTTGTATTAATTCCGCCTTAATTAATACCATTAACAAAACATTCATAGTGAACTATATAGTAAATGGCTAATAGATAGACTTTTATCTTCGCACAAAAACTCAAATAAATACTCCGCGTAACTTTGCGTTTACCTCGGCGTTCCTCTGCGTTTCAAAGTCAATTTATAAGCCATTTTTACTGTAATTAGAATATTAACTCAGTCGGGTATAAGCAACAAGTGCGTTAACGTCCTATTATGATGTAAAGCACTTTGTACAAGCCTATGGAGCCAGAGAATTTACCAACCGAAGTAATATTGACGCATCCACGTCAATCCCTTGGCAATGTAAAACTAGATTGGATGCCACAACCTGGAAATTATCTAGATTTAGAAGGAAAAACCTACGCAGTTTTAGAACGTCGGCATCAATACCAGCTAAAATCTGGACGTTACTGCTTACATAAAGTTGCTGTTTACGTCCAGTCAGCACAACGTCCAATCGAAAAAAGTTTAGTACAAGGACGCTGGGTAATTGGTGATGCAACATGTCGCTATAATGCTCTATCAGAACTGCTTCGCTGTGTAGTTAAACCAGATGGTCCCTGTAAACTTTGCCGCGATCGCGAAAGTTCTGACTAACCAAGTAATTCTCCCACATTTAGCCGCATTCCATTAACTAAATCCCATCCAGACAAAGGACGCTTTCCTGCTGGTTGAGCTTCGTGGAGCAACAAAAAACCATCTCCTGTTTTTACCAATGCTCCCATCCCCTTGATTATACTGACAACTTCCCCAGGCTTTGACGAAGAAATCGATAAGTCTGGTAATTTTTGCAGTAACTGTTGATATTGCTGGGGTAGTTCAATTGAATTATTTTCACTGAGGGGAATAGAAGCTGTAATTTTTAAAGGTTGTTCGCGAAAATTTGTAACGCAGTTGGGGTAAAAGCCTCGAATTTGATTATGTAATTGAATCGCGCTTTTTGACCAGTCTAATTTATAGTCTTCCTTTTTGATTAAAGGTGCGTAGGTTGCCAGATGGTTATCTTGAGGAATTGGTTGAATTTCTCCAGCTTCGAGTTTAACCAAAGTTTCTATTAATAAATCAGCACCAAGAGTTGACAGTCTTTCTGCTAAAGTATTGGCATTATCCAGTAAATCTATCGGGGTTGTTACTTTTTGTAACATCGCCCCAGTATCCATCCCGGCATCCATCATCATGGTGGTAATACCTGTCTCAGTTTCATCGTTATACAAACACCATTGAATTGGCGCGGCTCCTCGGTATTTTGGTAAAATCGAACCATGCACGTTAATACAACCAAGTTTAGGCATATCCAAAATTTCTGGGGATAAAATTTGTCCGTAGGCAACCACTACAAATGCATCTGCACCAGATTGTTTGAGTTGAGTCAAGGTTTCTTCATCTTTCTTTATCCTTGAAGGTTGCCAAATCGGTAAGTTGTGGGTTAAGGCAAGATTTTTTATTGGTGAAGGAGTTAGTTTATTTCCACGTTCACGTCGTTTATCAGGTTGAGTCACAACAGCCAAAACTTCAATACTTGGGTGATTAAGTAGTTTCTCGAGGGTAGGAACGGCAAACTGTGGTGTACCAAAAAAGATTATTTTCGTCATTACTGATTTTCTCCGATCGCACATTCAACTAATTCTTTCATGAAACAAAATTTTTCATTGCTTGCTTAAGTACAAAATGTCGCACAAGCTACGGAAAAATAGTTATTATTCGGTTGAGCGATCGCGATTTATGAAATAAATTAAGTAACCGTAGGCAAATTTTTTTATTGCCATAGGGAGACGAATATAACCAAGTAGAGCTATAATGTTGTTAGCTACAAGCATAGCTCACATCTACCTCTTTAGTTTTGACTAGTTTCTTGTTCCCAAAAGATTTAAGAATTGTTCCACAAGCCTGCTGGTTGAAATTTATCCCATCCAACCTACCAAAAGCACAAACTTAAAAACCATATCTTGGATATATCCATTGGTACTTGGCTTTTGAAAATTTGAATAGTGAGATTCTACAATCAAATTACTTCTAATCGGAAGTAAGAAAAGGGTGACTTGTATACTTGTGTATTTCGCTAGTCAGTCTCTCATGTCATGCTGTTATTACAGCCAAATATTTACACTCCGCAAGATTAAGTAACTAACAGTAAATATCAACCAGGTTAGTCGCAAACTGCCTCCGTCTTCCTAAAGCTTTGATGCGATCGCTTATTTGAACCCTCCATAAGTACAGGATTTAACGGACATATTTTATACAACATGTCATGATAAATATGGTAAGGTGGGTCAAGATTGTGAAAAATATCATTTGTCTTCAGGAAGTACTCGATACCACACTGTATCTATAGTTAATTACTTCAATTTAGTTCCCAGAGGTGCGTACGTAGTACATATCTATTTTGTGTAAAAACAATATTTTGTGTAAAATAATGCAAAAGTTTTGTTAAAAGCAGGAGTTCCCTGTTATACATGTAATAAGTTTGTCTGGATTCGCTGTCTCGGCATTTCTCTTCACACAGCAACACCCCCCCCTTTTAGAGAGCCAACAGATGCTGAAAACCCTTTTGTTGTCAGGATGGTTTCGCGTACAACCATTTTTAAAGTATGTTGTACTCGTGATGCTAATTGCGCCTTTTGTGGCAGCTAGCAGTCATGCAACATCCGTAACGCAGTCAGGAGTAATAACGTATGCTTCGACTTCTGTCACCAATGATGCTGGCTCTGCGTCAGTAAAAACCCCAGGGGTTGGTGATTATGCTGTAAATCAAGTATTACTCAATCAAAGTCAAGATAATTTGTCGGCAGAGATAATGGGACCAATGCCGATGCAAATGGCAGCTGTTGTCGAACCGCGATTGTTAGGAAGAGATAGAAATTCTTCACTAGAAGCAGAAAATCCTCAAGGGACAGAACAGCCAAATAGGGACCCATTTGCAACCGTAGAGTTAGCTCCACTGGCAAATTCAGAAGAACGAACATCTGAGCTTCCCACCAGTCAGGATGATTTGATTGAAAGATTAAAAATTGCGAAGAACAATTCTTTGGTGGCAGAACATCAAGCTTCATTGTACGCAGCTAAAATTAACCCGATTCGCGAATCACGGTCGAATTTTAACGACCAGATAGCACCTGGGGGAGCGAATGCGGCAACACAACAAGAATCGGAAGACCCATTAGGTAGTGCTTATCCAATTCCGATGAAATGGATTGCCCAAACTCAGGAATCTATGGGTAGTAAGGGTGGTGGTGTTGGCTATTACCGTAGCGTTCCCGTTATTTCCCCTGATGGACGTTATGCAGTATACAGCCGTGTGCAACTCGAAGTTAATCCAGAACAGCATAACAGTCGTGTCAGCAGCGTTTTGTTTATCGAAGACCGAAAAACCAAACAATTGCGGGTTGTGACATCAACATCCCGTAACCGAGATGTGTTGATTAACGTTAAATCCGCGCCTGACGCTAACGGTGAAGGAACAATCGGTGTATTAGTTCCTGTAAGTTGGTCGGAAAAAGGGGATCGCTTCCTTGCCCGTCGATTTGAAGGTGTGATGAATACATCTGATGTCAACGACTACGCAGTAATTTGGCATCGCGAAAAAGACCGTACAAACACCGTTGGTCCGGCAGTCCAAGAAAGCGATCGCGAAAAAATTTCGATTCTGTTAGGTTGGAGCAAGTCACAACCCAACCACGCATTATTCCGTGCGGGTGAAATGGGTGAAGAAGATTGGTCACTACTTACCGTTGGTGATGACGGCAAAACGGCAAGTGCAACCGATCGCGATCAACCTGTGACTTTTGGGAACCAATCCACGCAAGTTTGGGCAGGTCCCCAAGTAGCTTATCGATAAACAGATTATTGCAGATAGAATGCCTAGAACCAAAAATCTGGACACGCTCAAAAAGAATCCCGTTCCTGCTAGTTGCGAGAACGGGATTCTTTTGCTTACAAGTATTCAATTTCTTATAACCTGAAAATTATTTTTGGCTTTTTAATTACTAATAAATGAATAGCTATATAGTTACAAAGGCATGTAAAACTGCTTATCAACTATTATCTTCAGATAAGCATCCAGAGCTTAAGCTGAATAGTTCCTTCGGAAGATATTTTGGACTATTCTGAATCCCCCTTTTCCATGTCCTTGATCACCACTTGGCGTTGATTTGGGTCGAAACGATATCCCTGAAGCTGCATATTTCTTTTTGTTTGGCGCGGATCAAAATTAAGGCTAAACTCAGTCTGTAAGTTGCCAACACGGGCTTCCATTTGATTAACCTCAGTGCGAACAGCGCGTAACTTCTCTTGCTGCGTCCAGTGGTAGGGTAAAAGTTGTACCAAAGCCGATATTGCAGCGGTCGAGATGGCGATATTAACACCAATTTTCACAGTCGTTTCCAGTGCCATAACTCGGCGCGATCGCTGATGCAAGTGCCGATGTGGTCTAGGAGTTGTCCGTTTTTTGGGCGTTGGTTGTTGTAGCGGGGGTCTGGAAGGTTGGATGGCATTCATAAGTTTAGGAAGAGAAACCTCGCTCTTGGGAATAGCTATGCCGCAAGTATGGTTTATTTTAACTAATGCGGTTTAGTTTTGCTGCCATATTACTGTATTTTCCAGAGTTTGCCACGGTAATTCCACTGTGAGAATGGGAACCTGGCAGTTTCAGTAGGTATTTTCACCCGAATGAACGCGAATAAAACCGTCAAATCAGAGAATTACCGATTCTCCTGCCAGGTGACTAGGGATTTACTGCAATACTCTCGCGATCGCAACAAATCCCTAGCCAGTTTTAGTTTTTGTACAGTTCAGTCGCTAAACGCCAAGCCAAAAGTCCTGGAATCAGGGCAACAACAAGGGCAACATAGACTTGGGTATCTGATAATGACATCGCGTTAGTTCTCCTATCTACAAATTCATTTTAAAGACTTCGTTTACTACTTTTCCTTGTTTTGCTTGGAATGGGGAATATCTTGTTACAAGATGCAACATAATTGGGGAATTGGGCATTGGGAATTAGTTAATTAAAAAATATTTAGTTTGAGTTTTTGTCAAGATATTGTATTAAAATTTAAAATCTCAACAAATCATGAGTTTGTATTTAGGCATTGACTTTGGGACTTCTGGTGCGAGATGTGTAGTCATCGATCGGGAAGGGCAAGTTCAGGCAGAGGGTCGTTATCCGTTTAATATGGTAACGGTGGCGGATTTGCCTAGCTCCTGGCACGAGGCACTGTTGGCGCTACTGGGGCAAATTTCCCTAGATATTAGGAAAAGAATTAAAGCGATCGCAATTAATGGGACTTCGGCGACTGTAATGCTGTGCGATGCCGCAGGAAAACCTGTAGATACACCCTTACTCTACAACGATGGGCGGGGAGCGGGTTTGTTAGAACAACTCAAAAATATTGCACCACCAAATCACACGGTATTAAGTGCTACTTCTAGTTTAGTCAAACTACTTTGGTTCTCGCAGTTAACAACATTCCCCCAAGCCAGATATTTCCTTCATCAAGCCGATTGGTTAGGATTTTTGCTGCATGGGCAGTTGGGTATTAGCGATTACCATAATGCTTTGAAGTTGGGATATGACATAGAAAAATTAAAATATCCAGATTGGTTGACAAAAAAGCTAAATTTAGCAATTGAGTTGCCGAAGATTCTCACACCAGGGGAGCCAGTAGGAACAATTACTGAAGAAATTGCCACCCGCTTTAATTTTCCCTCAGATTGCCTAATTTGTGCCGGAACCACCGACAGCATCGCGGCTTTTCTTGCCAGTGGAGCCAAAACCCCAGGAGAAGCGGTAACATCTCTCGGTTCTACCCTTGCTGTTAAATTACTAAGTCGTACCTATGTAGAAGATTCGCGATATGGCATTTACAGTCACCGCTTTCCCAATTTTGGTCAAGAGACAAACAAACAAGAAAAGGACTTATGGTTGGTGGGAGGAGCTTCTAATACGGGTGGTGCAGTATTACGGCATTTTTTCTCAAATGCAGAATTAGAGAGCCTCAGCCGCGAAATTGACCCAGGTAAAATCAGCGAATTAGATTATTACCCATTGTTGAAAGCTGGGGAGCGTTTTCCCATTAATGATGCAAATTTACAGCCTCAATTAGAACCACGTCCAGAAAATAACGCAGAATTTTTGCATGGGTTATTGGAAAGTATCGCCCGCATTGAGGCAAGGGGATATGAATTATTGCAGGAATTAGGAGCAGATAAACTAAATTGGGTTTATACAGCAGGTGGAGGTGCAGCAAACCCAACTTGGACAGCAATTCGTCAGCGATATTTAAAAGTACCCGTAAAATCTTCAGTCAATACAGAAGCAGCATACGGAAGCGCATTGTTGGCAATGCAAGGAACGTAGAGACGACCCGATGGGTCGTCTTGCATTTATATTTATATTTATA
>NZ_NTFS01000789.1 GCF_002289455.1 Brunnivagina elsteri CCALA 953 | reverse complement strand
ATTTTAAATAATGCATTACAAAAGTAATTTTAATTGATACTTAGTGATGCATTATTTTGATTTGTCAGTTGGCTGTTGATATAAAAATTAATCTTTTGAACTAAAAAACCTGTGGTTTAGGTAAACTAAGGTGAAACATCGATATAAGAGCAAACTCAAAAACCTGTGACAAATAAGCGTGAACGCTTTCCCGAAGGGGATACTGAGCGAGTATCTTTTACCCTGAAGAAGGGTGTGCGACAACGGGTAGACAATTTGTTGCCCATACTAGGTAGTTCTTTGTCAAAGACATTAAGGTACTTAATTGATTTGGGCTTAGATTTGTTTGACTTGGCTCAAAAAAATGGAAATTCAATTCCTCAAGCAGGTAACTTGGATCGGATGTTTTCTACCTATACTTCTTTAGGAGTAGAGTTCATATTTGCTTGTGAATCTTTGGGTTTGTCAGTCCCCGAAGTGGGTCATGTAGGTATTTGGTTTGTAGACAATCTCTATCCTGGATTAGATCATGTTGAAGGAATCCAGAGAGATACAAATTACCAAGCATCTCGCGTATTTCGCCTAAGTAGAGAAATCCAGAAGCTTTTTTATCAAGAACTTAATTTGATATCGGAAGAAGAATTTACGGTATTTCTAAGGAATTTGCACCAAGAAACTGCGATCGCGCTTTGCACGGTTCCCCTTGGGAGCATCGCGGCAGCCACTCCTGAAGGGAGTATCGCACAAGAATTTGTTGCTACATGCCAAGTGCTTGGTTTACAGCTACCGGAGAAAGGAAAGCTACAGGAATGGTTACAGAATCTAGTAGTTGCCCAAGAAGTATCAAATTTTACAGATAGAAATTTATCTTCAGGAAATTCGCAACCGTTTTTAGATTATTTACTTACACTTGATGCACCACCTACTGAGGATGAGGAGCATATCATTGCTCAACAGTTTGGTTTAGAATTAGCACATTTGAAAAAACTAATATCTCGTATGAAGTTTGACTAGAAAGAAACGTGTCACAACAACAAAAGTCAGTAAATCACAAAGTTTCTTTCAATAAAAGGAAATCACAAAAATCTGTAGCGAGATATACAATCAATTTAAAATG
>NZ_NTFS01000788.1 GCF_002289455.1 Brunnivagina elsteri CCALA 953 | reverse complement strand
ATGTACGTTCCTTTGCTCGTGGTGACTTCTTTGGCAGCATTACACAACTTATCAAAAATGCGATTGGTTCCGTCGAAGTTCCAGATTTGGGTGAAGTTGTCAGCGAAATCATGAAAGGTTCGTTACCTGAAGATGGAGTTATAGCAAATAAGTTGGAAAATAAAATTCCCAATTCCTATGCAATTCGTCAGGATTTAGCCAATCAGAGTGAAAGAGTTGGAGCGATTGAGGTTGCACAAATTAAAACTCTTTCTAAAAATGCTCAACAAGAATCTAAATTAACTTTGGAGCAAAGTACAAATTCTGAGATTGAATCAAGTCAAATGTCGGATGATTCCCAAAACTCTGATACTTCGCAGCAAATTTTGCAAAATATATCCAAACAACTAAAAAGTAATACGACAATTGCCGATTTACAGCTTCAAGAAGCATCACAAGCAAGACAAGATAGAGCTTTAGGATTAACTTTAACTGCTCAAACTGCACAAGAATTAAATGCAGCAAATACGAGAGAAAGACAAACTCAAATTTCAACTGGAAATAGTGCTGTCTCTCAATCTTCATTATTAACAATGCCAGGAGGCACTGTTCTAGGTCAATCAAATCAATAAAATGGAAATTTTATGTCTCCCCCACTCCTTTCTCAAATTCCATCAGATAATTATTCTGACTCTAGTGTGGGTATCGGTTTAGTTAGAAGTAGTATTGAACTAAGCAAACAAACAGTTGAATCTTGGAATAAGGTTTGGGGAGATGTAGTTAATCCATCTGGAGCATTGTGGGCAGGTTTATGTAATTTAGGAACTACACTTGCAGCTTTAAGTATTATTTTTCTGGCTGTCAAAATGATTGCTGATTATCAAGAAAAGCGGTTTTTATGGTCAGAATTAGCTGCTTCTTTTATCTATCCATTGGTAATTGCCATTTTTTTGGGAAGTAACGGTTATTTACTATCTCAAACTGTACTTGTTATTAGAAATATTGGTCATCAACAAGTCGTGAGTGTTCTCAATATTCAACTTGCTGATACGACATTTAAAAGTGCAATTTCAAACGTGACTTTAACCCAGAATGTCAAAACTCAAATATCGACAATTTACGC
>NZ_NTFS01000787.1 GCF_002289455.1 Brunnivagina elsteri CCALA 953 | reverse complement strand
ATTTAATATTTTTAATCAGCTTTTGAAAAAACTACGCAATCAATAATCTAGCTTTATCAGCTTGTTCCCGCACACTTTCTGTTAACCATTCGCTAATAGATTTTGCTAACTTAATTGTAATTGTCGAGTCTGTTGTTAACGTCTCATAAATTTTTTGCTGTAATTCTGGCTTTTTCTGAGTTGCTAAATCATCAATTCGTTTATCAGAAATTAAATTGCGTATCCAACCAGGAATATCTGTTTCTTTAACCAAAGATTCACCTGCAAAATAAGCAACAATACCCAAAATAGGGGCAAGAATACCAGCGAATAATAAAACGTGAAACAAACCTGCAAGAACAACACCAACGATTAAAGCAACTAAATGTCCTACAAATACAGAAATCCCTGTTAAATCGGCAAATGAGATTGATGTAGGTACTTTTTCTGTTTGTTCGTTGAGATTAATTTTTTTACTACCTAAAGTACCTAAAGGTAAACCATATTTACGGCAGATGGAATTGGTTTGTTCCTGTACTTCATTTTGAACTTGAGTTAACCAATCTAATAAGCAATTAGTTACTATTTGATTTGCATTATTACTAGTTAACCATATTTTTGCTTTATTTTCAATTTCAATCTCTAATTCTTTGAGTGAAACCACATTTCGATTCCTCCAAGACTTAATACTAGTTTTTATGACTTCATCTACTAATCCAGTTGCTAATTCTTCCGCTAATTTATTTAAGAAAAATGGTATATATTTACCAATAATACTTGTTAGTTCGGTATCTAAAAACTTCGTTATTTCATCGATAAAACCAGCAGTACGCAAATAAACTCTTCCCCAGCGAGCAAGCCCCCTAGCAATGCAAAGTTCAGGCTCTCCATCGCGTTTACAGGGCAATTCAGGGAACACATTCTGACAGATATCTAAGATAAAGTACATTTTGGATGCACTACCTGTTAGTAAAATTGCGCTAGGTTGAATATCTTGTTCTGCTAGTTTTTGTTTCACTACTAATAGTTGTTTCTCAAAAGCACTTTTCCAACTAATATTTTCTAACTCTGATAAAGGTTGATTGAGAATTGCTTCGATTATTTTACCATTTACTAACGGCATAAATTTAAAT
>NZ_NTFS01000786.1 GCF_002289455.1 Brunnivagina elsteri CCALA 953 | reverse complement strand
ATTTCGTATCTTAGTTGGGTAATATTTTTCCGGTTCACCGGGTTCACCACCTGCTTTGGTTAAACCAACTGCCGTATTTGCTGGACTTACCATCACTAAATTTGCTTGATTGAGAATCGGAATCGCAATTTTGGCAGCACCAGAATTAAAAGTACCGATGTAAGCAACAACATTGGGGTCAGAAACAGCCTTGTTAGCGTTTTCTGCTTCTTTACCAGCATCCCATTTTCCGGTTGCAGCAGTTGCATCATCAAGGGATTCATATTCAATTTTGATTTTGCCTTCGCAAACGGTGGAATTTGTCTCGTCTAATGCTTGCTTGATGCTGTTGATAACGGTTTGAGTTTGACCAACCGAGCTACCTGTTAGGGGGAAACTCGAAATAATTTTTACTGTATTTCCCGATGGGGTTCCGGTACTGGTAGAGGTTCCTGTACCTGGATTTGCACCTGGATTACCACATGCAGACACTATTAAACCCAGGGTTAGGGTTGTTAGTGCGTTAGCGAAGCTCAACGTTGGCGAAGCCGCTCCGGAGGAGCTAGTTATCGCTTTCGGAAAACGTTTGTCTTGATTCTGAGAATGCTTGTGAATCATGGGTTGTAGGTATAGTTGTCGGTTTGAGTTTAAATGCTACTGGATTTTTAAGTTTTTATAAGTTTTTATAATATCCAGATAGTCTCTGAAAATAAAGAAACTGGGATTGCAAACAGTCGCTGGAATAAAGCTGCAACACCAAAAAATCAATACAAAGGTAAAGTAATCAAATACTGGACTTTGCAAGAAATCTTGACATTCCCAAGTTTCACTTCACTGTCGTTTGCCCAGCACTTGTGTTAACTCACGTCATATTACAGGAAAAGTACAAAATTCATGAAATGGATATGTAACATTAGCAGTACTTTGATTGAGAGGCAAAAAAAAATCAGGGGAAGGATACATTGATTTTCGTTCTTTTGGGGTTACAGGCTCTAGCTGAGTTTTAGCTCAGTAAGTCTCTGATGTAAAACTGAGCTTGACAAATAAAAACAAGAATGTACTTGAGTCTCTGATATTTTCCCTCACCCTGTACACCAAGTATTTGAGTTAATCCAAATAAAAGAACCCCACCCCCTTGCCCCCTAC
>NZ_NTFS01000785.1 GCF_002289455.1 Brunnivagina elsteri CCALA 953 | reverse complement strand
ATTAATAGTGCAATTGTACCATGAATGCGATGCATCAAGGATGCCGCTTTGCGATCGCAACAAGAAAAATCTCAGTTATTAATCGGGGAATACGGCTCATGATGAACTATTAGCCGTTTTTAATGCCTGTAGTATAACTACGAATCAAAATGATAATTAAATTTTTATTATGGTGATTTTAGGCATCCCTCTTTAGGAAGATTTATTCAATTAGAAATTAAAACAGAAGAAAAATCATCAAAATTTTCCTTTTTAACTCTCAGCAGATAATATAATGTAATCATACTCGTTATGAGTACGGATTAATTTAAACAACCTTGGAACGAGAGAGAACATTCATACTATGGATTTAACAAACTCGAATACCGCCAAAAACTTAGATGCGGCTTTTGGTGGAGAATCGATGGCAAATCGGAAGTACCTATTTTTTGCGGAAGTGGTTCGCAAGTTGGGAATGGGAGAATTAGCGAAATTGTTCCGAGAAACAGCGAATCAGGAAACGGAACATGCATTTGCCCATTTTCGCTTGATGCATCCGGAATTGGTAGTAGAGGATGGAGTGTCAATAACCGCAGAAGAGAAGAAAGCGATCGCATCTCGGTGTTTAGAATTGGCGATTGCAGGTGAGACATACGAGTATATGACAATGTATCCTGAATTTGCTAAAGAAGCGCGTGCAGATCGGGATGGGAATGCGGTAATTGAATTTGAAGCACAGGAAGCGGAATCTCGCGAACATGCTCAGATTTTCCGCAAAGCTGCTAGTAATTTTGGGTTTTTAACGAGTATTGAAAATCATCACGCAAGTCAATATACTGAAGCTTTACAGGCTTTAGATGGAATTTCCGCAGCACCAAAAGCAAAAAGTGGAAATCCAGCGACACAAAAATGGATTTGTCGTCAATGTTCGATGATTTACGATCCAGTAGAAGGGGATATAGATTCGGGAATTGTGGCAGGAACACCTTTTGATGCAATTCCTGAAGATTGGAAATGTCCAATTTGTGGTGCCCAGAAGAAGATGTTTTTACCTTACGAAGAAGCAGCAGTAGCCTAGGCTGTTGACTTTGTGAGTTTTTAAGGAACTTTTATCATACAATAATAGTGTTGTATTTTTTCGAGGTAAAAGT
>NZ_NTFS01000784.1 GCF_002289455.1 Brunnivagina elsteri CCALA 953 | reverse complement strand
ATTCGAGTACTTATTTGTACAGAGTAGAATCAGATAACAAAGTTATAATAGTCACTTCTGGGGGACAGAATAATCTTCCTGGGGGGTATGTACCTAAACCACGATTGACGTAAAGTTGATTTTTTCCAACTTTGTGGAAACCTTGTGCCCATTCCCAGTTACTCACAACTTTACCCCAATTAGCTCGCAAAAAGGGAATGTATTTGCGTATTTTGCGGGGGATTTTACGGATGAGTTGATTATAGTAGATGACTATAGGACCCATGCCAGGAAGTACAAATTGCGAACCGTGGGTATGACCAGACAATTGTAAATCCACGCGCCATTTTTTGAGTAATTCGGCTGTATCTGGATTGTGGGATAAAACGATTCGGGGGATTGCTTCCTCAAGTTGACTGAGTACTGATGCAATTTTAAACTCTCCTGACCAATAATCTGCGAATCCCACAATTGGTAAGTCTTTGCCCAACGGATAGGCAATCTCGTTCCATAGCACTTTAATACCAATGCTGGTTAAGGCATCGGTAATTACAGTTTGGGAATATTTATAGTGAACGTCATGATTTCCAAGAACAGCGCAGATTCCAGCAGGTGCTTGTAGATGCTTTAGGTGCTTCACTAACTGGTAAATTGGCGATGGATCGTCAGTAACGTAGTCACCAGTGAGTAAGATTAAATCAGGTTCCGCATCATTGGTAATTGCGATCGCTTCTTCCAACATCTTATTAGATAAGCGTAAACCGTCGTAATGCAAATCAGATAATTGTACCAATCTTGTACCATCTAGGGATGAGGGTAAATCTGGAATATTAACTGCTATCTTTTCGACACTCAACGGTCCAGAAAACAACCAGTGCATAAGGTGCGACTCGCTTCTCGTACCAGCGCTATCAGCTTACCAAATCATCACCATAGTTTGCGTATCACCCACAATAATTTATTAAATTTTTCATGAATGGTTGGTTGGAATATTTTATTTTCAAGATATGGTTCTTCCGTTACTTTTATGAAAAATCTGGTTAAAAATCATTGAAAGCCTTGCCCTGTAAGCATTTCATCTAAATCATTACCATAATTCCTTATAACCCCTACCCCGCAAGGGTTTTGTTACAATGAATCGTCAATCACCATAAAAAGGATGCAAG
>NZ_NTFS01000783.1 GCF_002289455.1 Brunnivagina elsteri CCALA 953 | reverse complement strand
TATTAAAAGTATGAGTTTAATATTAGAAGCGAAAAATCTGACACGTCGTTTTGGTGGATTAGTTGCAGTAAATAATGTCACTTTCTCTGTGAAAAAAGATGAAATATTTGGTTTAATTGGTCCAAATGGTGCTGGTAAAACTACTCTTTTCAATTTAATTACAGGTTTAATCCCACCTTCCGAGGGGAAATTGCTGTATCAAAGTATAGAAATATCCCAAAAAAGACCATATGAGATAGCAGCATTAGGAATTGCTAGGACATTTCAAAATATACGTTTATTTGGAGAACTTTCGGCACTAGAAAATGTAATTATCGGTAGACATTTACATACAAAAAGTAACTTATTTACAGGTATTTTTGGAATTCCACCTGCACCTAAAGAAGAAAATAAAAGTAAACAAAAAGCCTTAGAATTATTAGAGTTAGTTGGTTTACAAAATCGTGCTGAAGAGCAAGCCAAAAACTTTCCATATGGAGAACAAAGACGTTTAGAAATAGCTCGTGCTTTGGCATTGGAACCGCAAATTTTGTTACTTGATGAACCCGCAGCAGGAATGAACCCCAGCGAAAAACAGCTATTAAGCGACTTTATCAGGCAAATTCGCGATACATTTAAGCTGACAGTAATCCTAATTGAACACCACGTTCCCCTAGTAATGGGATTGTGCGATCGCATTGCAGTATTAAACTTTGGGCAACTCATCGCTTTAGACGAACCCGCAGTCGTCAGAAGTAATCCAGCAGTTATCGAAGCATATCTGGGAAACGAATAATTTTAATTTTATGGGTTAATAGTTAATAATTCATTTGCAATGAATAATAAGGAACATTTAATTACTATATGAAGAACGAAATTACTATATTAGAAATAAAAAATCTCTGTGTAAATTATGGTGGAATTAAAGCACTAAAAAATATCAATTTGTATATCAATAATGGTGAAGTTATCACACTAATTGGTGCTAACGGTGCGGGAAAAACAACTACCCTTCGCGCTATCTCAAAAATAATTAATATTTATAGCGGTGAAATCCTTTATAACGGACGCAATATTGTTCGTCGTCCACCACATGAAATTGTCAAGTTCGGTATAGCTCATTCTCCTGAAGGTAGACGAGTTTTAGCCAAACAAACCGTATACGATAACTTA
>NZ_NTFS01000782.1 GCF_002289455.1 Brunnivagina elsteri CCALA 953 | reverse complement strand
TAGTAATACCGAACTTTTTGCCAATAACTTACCAACATTAAGTGCAATGCAAGTTAGCGAACAAGCAAGCGAACATGGAAGATTATTAAACGAAGCATTGCAAATTGCTTTAGATGTGCAATTAGAAATGAAGCGGTTACAAAGTCAGAGTTAGTTAATGATTAATAAGAATTGGGAATTGGGAATTTCTCCCCTGATTCTTCACCCAAGCTCTACTATAGATAAGTGGTTATTTTGACTCATCAGCATGGAATGGAAAGAGATATCAGGTAATTGGGTATTAATACCCCCTAAACCTAGTGGAATTATTCATTTTTTAGGTGGTGCGTTTGTTGCGACAGCACCGCAGATTACATATCGTTTACTATTAGAAGCCTTAGCAGAAGAGGGTTACATTGTCATCGCAACCCCCTTTGTCAACACATTTGACCATAATGCGATCGCAAAACAAGTTCTACTTAACTTTGAACGGGCTTTAGTGCGCTTGGAAGAACGTGGTATTTTAGGTAATGGCTATTTTCCCATCTACGGAATTGGACACAGCATGGGTTGCAAGCTGCATTTGCTGATTGGCAGTAATTTTTCTGTCGAACGTGCAGGAAACATTTTCATGTCATTTAATAATTTTGCAGCTAGCGAAGCGGTTCCCCTAATCGAACAGTTCAATACAGCTATTACAAACAACCCCTTGGCAAATCGGATTTTTGCCAATAAGATATTTGCCAATAATAAAATATCCCCAAACCACTCCTTTGCAGTTGACTTTACCCCTTCCCCTCCTCAAACCAATGACTTAATCCGCGAGTACTATAATGTGCGTCGTAACCTACTAGTCAAATTTACCAACGATAATATCGATCAATCCGTTGGTTTAAGTGATATTCTGGCTGAACGCTTTGCGGAAATGGTCGCATTGCAAATACTACCAGGGAACCATATCACTCCCTTAGGTCAAGAGATGAAATGGCAGGCAGGGCAAGACTTTAACCCATTCGATGCTTTCGGACAATGGTTTAAGCAAGAAGTCTATCGTGACCTAAACCAACTCAAGCGTACTATCTTGTTGTGGTTGAATCCTTTGTCATCGCGATAAGAAGCTACTATACTAAAAACGGTTAATAATTAGACTTTTTATCTGTCAAAAACTAGTGGTCTG
>NZ_NTFS01000781.1 GCF_002289455.1 Brunnivagina elsteri CCALA 953 | reverse complement strand
ATTATGGATTGTAGATTGATTTCTAAAATAGTCAAAATCCCACTCGAACGTTTAAACTCCTCCACCAAATTTGCGATCGCATCCGAGAGGGATAACCCAACAAGTGGGTCAACTCGCAATGTTGCGATTGATTGACGTACTTCCTTAAGAGCATTAGAACCCAATTGTTTGGCTTCCATCAGAAATTCTGTTGCTTCTTCTGGGTCAGTTTGCCATAGCTTTAAGGCAGCTTCTAAATGTAAATTGGAAACAGTTAAAGCGTGACCAACTGAATCGTGAATATCACGAGCAATGCGATTGCGTTCCTGGACTGTGGCTAATTCTTCAATTCTCAAAGCATACTCTCGTAATTGATCATTAGCAACAGCTAGTTTTTGCCGACTTTCAAATTCTTGAGCGATCGCATTAACCGCCATCTGCATAAAAACTGTGCTAATTCCTAAGATTAATACAGAAACTAATAATACCAATCCCAACTGTTGATTCATTGCGAGAGGTTGAACCATATTAATATATTTGGCTCGATATAATTGGGTTACTAAAGCAAAAATCATCGCCAAACTACTAACTATTGAGCGAGTAATACCCTCAAATATCAAACAATTACGAGCTATCAAAACTAGATAAAGTAGGGGAACAATCAAAATTCCTCCTACCATTGAAGCCAGTACGATTAAAACAAACTCAAAGCCAGTATAAATAACTTTGTTCAGTTTATTTTGGGATGGCAACTTTAAGCCAATAATTCCAAATATCAGTAAACAAAATAAATTTAATAACGGGATTCTCGGTAAACTTGATGCCAAGCTAAAGAAAGAAGCGAAAGTTTCACTACAAATTATAATACCCAGCAAAAGCCACTCAAAATAAAGCAGAAATCTTAGGGGATATTTCCGATTTTCAATTAGGAGAATCATAAAATAGATTCGATAATCTTCGCACAACCAATCAAGATAACTTGTATGCAGCCAAGATACCAGAGAAATCGGTCATTAGCTGAATAGGGACTAAAGTCCCCATCAAATTGAGGACTTTAGCCTCATGTGTTGGAAGTCTTGTAGAGCTTAGGATGTGAACATCGAAACGGGAGCATCCCACTTTTTATTTAGCGAGCAAAGATTAATCCATTAAGGTAAGCACAACGGTGAGCAATGACTTGAGG
>NZ_NTFS01000780.1 GCF_002289455.1 Brunnivagina elsteri CCALA 953 | reverse complement strand
GTATAGAGTTTAAATTAAAACATATAATTTAATTATCTCACGAAAAAAGAATTTTTCTCCATAATCCGAAAATATTTTTATAAAAATAAACATTTAGTATCTGGAATCGAGTCATAATTCCAGTTGCCATGTAAAGATTGAATACTGAATATAAATAATACTGAATTAGTGCAAATTATTTGATAAAATATGGTGTTTTTTGCGAATATTACTGAATTTAGAAAATTTGCTGCCGTAATTTTTACTGCTGACTTGGTGGGATTATATTTTTGATTGTACTAAATTTGGGGCGATACGCTTCCAGCGATAAGCAAAGCTTAACGCATTTCTCTCGTAGCGATTAAGACAGTCTCTACAACTTGCTTCGACTGTGGTGGGGTTCCGATCGAAAAAAAATTTAGTTGTACCCTAAAGAAAAGCGCAAAACAATTACCATAAGAAGCATCTGCGTTAAACACCTATTTCCTTGAGCTATCCATGCCTCTCCCGCGTTTAATTACCCTTATCGTTGGTTTAATTGCGATTTTGAGTCTTAGTCTGTGGCTAATTCAATATCTCAACCAACTCTCTTGGCAACTTTCCTATTTCGGCTTTTTTGGTAATATCTTACTGCTGTTGCTGATTGTCCTAATTGGAAGCTTGATTGCAGCATTTGTTTACTATGTAATGGTAATCCAAGGTGGAGAATCCCGTTCTTCCCGTCGTCCTAAGCGTCGGATTACAACTGCCGAAATCCCTGCGGCAAAATCGGAAGCTGCTTCGTCAAATCTCCAAGCAGTGCGGCAACAAGTTTCCCAAATCCAAGATGAAGTCACACGACAAGCATTATTGAGTAAATCGCGGGAAATTGAAGCAAATTTAGTCAGGGGGGAAATTCAAGTCGTCATTTTCGGTACGGGAAGTGCGGGTAAAACTTCCCTTGTTAACGCGGTAATTGGACGCATGGTTGGTAAAGTAGATGCACCAATGGGAACAACGACTGCGGGAGAAACCTACTGTTTGCGATTAAAGGGGTTGGAACGGAAGATTTTGATTACCGACACACCAGGAATTTTAGAAGCTGGGGTAGCGGGAACTGAACGGGAACAACTCGCACGGGGATTGGCAACGGAAGCTGATTTATTGTTGTTTGTTGTGGATAATGACCTGCGACGTTCTGAAT
>NZ_NTFS01000078.1 GCF_002289455.1 Brunnivagina elsteri CCALA 953 | reverse complement strand
GTGTGATATTATCAAGGTCAAAGAAACAGCCTTTACTGATGATGTCGTAGAATTTATGGCATTACAGTTGCAGAAGTTGCCAGCAACAACCCAGAATATTTTAAAATTGGCGGCTTGTATTGGTAATCAATTTGATTTGCATACCTTGGCGATTGTTTCCGAACAATCAGAAATGGAAACTTCTACTGCTTTGTGGAAAGCTTTACAAGAAGGATTTATATTGCCACAAAGCGAGGTTTATAAGTTCTATTTAGGAATTGAAGAACAAATCAAGGGAGCAGAAGTTTCTCAAGTTGTTAATTATAAGTTTTTGCACGATCGCGTTCAACAAGCAGCTTATTCCCTAATACCAGAAGCTGAAAAACAAAAGACACATTTGCAGATTGGTCAATTGTTATTGCAAGGGTTATCCCAGCAGGAACAACAAGAACGAATTTTTGACCTAGTAAACCAACTGAATCTAGGACTTGGTGCGATCGCTGAAGATGACTCCCTTTCCAGCATCGCCATTGATGAGCAGAAAAAACAACTGGCTTGCTTAAACCTGCAAGCAGGACAAAAGGCAAAACTTTCGGCAGCTTATCAAGCATCCCAGAGCTATTGTACTACTGGGATTGATTTATTACCTGCAACCGCTTGGCAGACTGACTATGAACTAACGTACAGTTTGCACCGCGATTGCTCAGAAGCAGCTTATCTGTGTGGTAATTTTGACAGAGCCGAAGTTCTTTATGGGGAAGCACTGAGCCATGCTCAAACACCCCTGGACAAAGCGGTAATTTATCGCGTGCAGATGACTAAATATCAGCTTCAGGGACGTAATGCGGAAGCGATCGCCATGCAACGCCAGAGTTTACAACTACTCGACTGGGAACTACCAAAAGAACAAGAGTTGATTCAAAAAAGTCTGGACGAAGAAATCGCCATAGTTAACAGATTTTTAGAGCAACAGACTGTTGAATCCATTCTCAATCTTCCCAAAATGTCAGATGCCAGTATTGCAGAAATGTTGCGAATTTTACAAATTCTCTTCTATGCTGCATGGCTTGATGGTCAACCTACTTTAGGATTACTTGTACTCGCCAAGATGACCACTTTATCTTTGCATTATGGTAACAGCGATATGTCTCCCTTTAGCTATGCCGGCTATGCCTTAATTGCCAATGCCATCCTCAAAGACTTGGGAACAGGTTATCAGTTTGGAGAAATGGCAGTGCAGCTTTGCGAACAGTTTGATAATGCAGATGTTCGGGGAATGACTAATTTTATCTTTGCTGCTGATGTGCATAGCTGGAGTCATCCAATTAGAGAAGCAAATACATACTATGACAACGCTTACAAGTATGGCATGGAAGCAGGCAACTGGTTGACTGTTGGCTTTATGATGATGCAAAGTGGTTCAGATCGCCTCACTTATGGTAAAAATCTGGATGAACTATATGCGATCGCTCAAGCCCATGCAGATTTTCTCCGTCACATCAAAAGTTTAGAGAATTTAGACGCTTTAATAGTCGGAGTTATTCAACCAATTCGCAATCTTCTTGGTTTAACAAAAACCCCCTTTAGCTTTGATGACGAAAGTTTTAGTGAAGCTGAGTTTTTACAAAAATATGGCAATACCCCTTATCATCTGGCTTGGTTATATTCTGTCAAAATTCGTCATGCCTATTTATTTGACAACAAAGCCGCATACCCAGATTTAATTCCCCAATTGAGTATAATTGAAAACACCATTTCCAGTCATGCTAAAGTCCCTTCTAGTGTATTTTATGTAGCATTAATGCATCTGTCTCTAGCTGAAATTGCTAGCGATGAACAAGAGCGTCAGTTCCATTGGCAAGCGCTCATTCCCCTAGAGGAACGCTTAAACAATTGGGCAACAGCCTGTCCAGAAAATATTCTCCACAAGTGTCTGCTAATACAAGCAGAAAAAGCACGGCTAAAGGGACAAAAAGCAGAGGCACTCGATTTTTACGAACAAGCCATTGCTCAAGCTAAACATCAAGGTTACGGCTATGAAGAAGCCCTCGCTAATGAACTCGCCGCCAAATTCTATCTCAATTGGGGCAAAGAAAAAGTCGCCGCAGGTTATATGCAAGAAGCTTACTACTGCTATGTCAAATGGGGAGCCAAAGCCAAAACCGATAACTTAGAAAAACGCTATCCTCAACTTCTCAAATCCATCCTACATCAACAAAAATTCAGCTTTAATCCCCTCGAAACCATTGCGAATATTACCCGCAGTTCGTCATCTTTATCTACTCAAACTTCCACCACTTCTAGCACCAGTATTTCTGATGCTCTGGATTTTACTTCCATTCTCAAAGCCGCTCAATCAATTTCTAGCAGTATTGAGTTAGATGAACTCCTCACCAGTCTCACCCAAATTATCCTGGAAAACTCCGGTGCGAAAAAATCTGTATTAATTCTTCCCCAAGAAAATACTTGGCAAGTTAAAGCAATTACGTTGTTGAATCAAAATAATTCGCAATCTCAAATACAAACCATCCTTGAACCACAATTACTAGATACTTGTCAAGATATCCCCAGAAAAATTATCAATTACGTTAAAAATACTCAAGAAACAATTGTCATAGATAATTGCCAAACAGATATTCCTGGGGTAATTGGGGAATATATGCTAGAGCATCAACCCAAGAGTATTTTATGTACCCCAATTATTAATCAAGGACATTTAGCCGGGATTCTCTATCTAGAAAATCAATTAACAACGGGAGTATTTACTAACGAACGTCTACAAGTTATCAATCTACTTTCTTCCCAAGCCGCAATCTCTCTAGAAAATGCTCGACTTTATCAGCAATCGCAACAAGCATTACAAGATTTACAACAGGCTCAATTACAAATCGTCCAAAGTGAAAAGATGTCAGCACTCGGCAATTTAGTCGCTGGGGTAGCACATGAAATGAATAATCCTTTGGGCTTCATTGCTGCTAGTCTCAAACAAGCTAAACCTACTCTTGCTGATATTGTTGAGCACTTGAAACTCTATCAAGAAAGTTTACCAAATCCAAGTGATGAAATCGAAGAACACGCCGAAGAAATTGACTTGGATTATAGTTTAGAAGACTTACCCAAGATGATTGATTCAATGGTGATGGCTTGCGATCGCCTAAAAAACATCAGCACCAGTTTACGTACTTTCTCCCGTGAAGATCGAGATTATAAAGTGCCATTTAAAATCCATGAAGGCATTGACAGCACAATTTTAATTCTTAAACATCGCCTGAAAGCTAACGAACAACGCCCAGCCATTGAAGTAAATACAAATTACGGTAATTTACCTCAAGTTGAATGTTTCCCTGGGCAATTAAATCAGGTATTTATGAACATTCTAGCCAATGCCATTGATGCTCTTGATGAATCAAATAGTGGACTTAGTTTTGAAGAAATCAAAGCAAATCCTAACAAAATTACAGTGAAAACATTTGTGAAAGATAATCACGTAAAAATCTCAATTGCGGATAATGGTAAAGGGATGAGTGAATCGGTAAAACAAAAAATATTTGACCATTTATTTACTACTAAAGGAGTAGGTAACGGTACGGGGTTGGGGTTGGCGATCGCAAAGCAGATTGTCGAATCAACCCACGGTGGAAAGTTGAGTGTTCATTCTGTTTTGGGTGAGGGTACGGAGTTTGCGATTGAGATACCAATGTAAATATTTCTACTCTTGAAGTAAATTTATGCGTGCATCTGGGAATACTAAGTAGGCGCAAAATTCTCAAGGATGAACACAGTATGATTAGCACCCAAGTCAGTATTCCCGAATATCAAGTTAACGCAGAACTCTACAACGGTTCCAGAACCCTAGTTTATCGAGCAGTTCGAGAGATTGACCAAAAACCTGTGGTCGTTAAACTGCTAAAAAATCCTTATCCCAGTTTCTCTGAACTGGTGCAGTTTCGCAATCAGTACACCATCGCCAAAAATCTCAACTCACCCCTAATCATCCAAACCTATAGCCTAGAACCTTATCAAAATGGCTATGCTTTGGTGATGGAAGATTTTGGGGGGATTTCCCTGAAAGAGACGTTATATGTAATGTCTCTACAAGAATTTTTACATATAGCGATCGCACTCTGCGACACCTTAGATATACTCTATCGAGAGCGGATTATTCATAAAGACATCAAACCTGCCAATATATTAATTAATCCTGAAACAAAACAAATTAAATTAATAGACTTTAGTATTGCATCTCTGCTACCACGAGAAACCCAAACCCTAATCAATCGCAATGTGTTGGAAGGAACTTTAAGTTATATATCTCCAGAACAAACTGGACGGATGAATCGGGGGATTGACTACCGCACAGATTTTTATTCTTTGGGTGTAACTTTCTACGAATTACTTACAAGAGAATTACCATTTCAGTCAAATGATCCGATGGAATTGGTACATTGTCATATTGCGAAAACAGCACCCTTAGTACATGAAATTAATTCAGCAATTCCATCTATACTCTCAGAAATTGTCAATAAATTGATGGCAAAAAATGCCGAAGACCGCTATCAAAGTGCATTGGGTTTGAAATATGATTTAGAAGAATGCCTGGTTCAACTACAGGAAACTGGCAACATTGAAACCTTCCCAATTGCACAACGTGATGTGTGCGATCGCTTCATCATCCCCGAAAAATTATACGGTCGAGAAACTGAGGTTGAGCAATTATTAGCTGCATTTGGACGAGTTTCTCAAGGGAAGAGCGAAATGATGTTGGTTGCAGGGTTTTCTGGAATTGGCAAAACTGCGATCGTCAATCAAGTTCACAAGCCGATTGTTCAGCAACGGGGCTATTTTATCAAAGGCAAGTTTGACCAATTTAATCGCAATATTCCTTTTTCGGCATTTGTGCAAGCTTTCCGCGACTTGATGGGGCAATTGTTGAGCGAAAGTGATGTTCATTTGTCAAGTTGGAAAAACAAAATTTTACAGGCTGTCGGGGAGAGCGGACAAGTGATCATTGATGTGATTCCGGAATTAGAACACATCATTGGCGTGCAACCACCAGCAGCAGAACTATCCGGGAGCGCCGCCCAGAATCGGTTTAATTTACTATTTCAAAAGTTCATTCAAGTTTTTACCCAGCCGGAACATCCCTTGGTGATGTTTTTAGATGATTTGCAGTGGGCAGATTCTGCTTCACTGAATCTGATTCAACTGCTGATGATAGAATCAGCGACAGGGTATTTACTGATGATTGGTGCTTACCGAGATAATGAGGTTTTTGCTGCACATCCATTCATGCTGACTTTGGATGCGATCGCCAAAACTGGGACAACGGTGAATACCATCACCCTCAAACCCTTAAACCAAAACAGTCTCAATCAATTGCTAGCGGATACACTTAATTGTGGGTTTACCCTAGCACAACCGTTAACGGAATTGGTGCATCAAAAAACCCAAGGTAATCCCTTTTTTACTACTCAGTTTCTCAAGGCGCTGCATCAAGATGAACTAATTACCTTTGATCGCCAAGCTGGACATTGGCAATGTGATATTGTGGGGGTGCGGGAAGCAGCACTGACGGATGATGTGGTGGAGTTTATGGCAACTCAGTTGCAAAAGTTACCAGAAGCCACCCAAAATATCCTGAAATTGGCAGCTTGTATTGGCAACCAGTTTGATTTAAATACATTGGCGATTGCCCAAGGGGCACTGGCGGAGCCAATCGCGGCAGAACAATCTACAATCGACATTGCTGCGGCATTGTGGGCGGCTTTACAAGAAGGATTGGTGTTGCCACAAAGTCAAATTTACAAGCTTTATGTTGGAGAAATTACAGCCAATATCGGAGCAGATGCTCAGATCGCTCAATATAAATTTTTACACGATCGCGTCCAGCAAGCAGCTTACTCTCTGATCGCCGAAGATCGCAAACAAATCACCCACCTAAAAATTGGACGGCTTCTTAGAGACAGTATAATAGACAATCAACAACAAGAAAATATTTTTGAAATTCTCAATCAAATTAATATTGGCATCACCTTAATTTCCGATTCTACTGAGCAAGAACAAGTTGCGAAACTTAATCTGCTCGCAGGACGGAAGGCTAAACAAGCTACTGCTTACACCGCATCTGCTCAATATTTTCAAGCCGGAATTGAACTCCTTTCGCCAACCTCCTGGGAGGATCGCTATTCTCTCACCTTTGATTTATATCAACAGCTTGCCGAAGTTGAATTTCTCAATGGCAATTTTGAACAGTCTGACATCTTGGTTGATCGGGCATTAAAAAAAGTCGCCGTTCCAGTCGATCAGGCAAGATTATATAACTTACTAATTATCCGATACACGTTCAGCGCCGATTATCATCAAGCGATTGAAATCGGTAGAAAAGCGCTTTCATTATTGGGCGAAGTACTACCTGAATCAGATTTACAAGCTGCACTCAATGTTGAGTTTGAACAAGTGCAGGAAAAATTAGGCAGCCGGGAAATTTCCTCACTGATTGATGGCGATCGCATTCAGGTGATCGAGAAAAAAGTTGCCATTGAAGTTCTCAAAAATATTGACCCCCCGGCATACTTTGTCGATCTACCACTCTATTCAGTGATTGTTGCACGTTCTGTTAACTTATCACTCCAGTATGGTAATGCCCCGGAATCACCTAAGGGCTTTTCGACTTATGGGTTATTGAGGGGTGCAATGTTTGAGGAATACTACAATGGCTTAGAGTTTGGTAGCCTAGCGCTTAATCTCAGCGATCAACTCAATAACCCATCTCAGAAATGCCAGGTTTGTGTTATCGTTGGCGGTTACTTAAATCATTGGGTTAAGCATCTCAAAGAAAGTGATACAACCCTGAATGAAGGATACCAAGTTGGGCTAGAATGCGGCGATATCCAATTTGCTGGCTATAGCTTGATATTCAAAACTTTGCATCTATTTTTTGTCGGCACCAATTTAGAATCCTTGTTAGATGAAATTTCACCTCTTTTGCAATTTGCCCATAAAACTCAGAATCAATGGGCTATTGATGGCATTACTGCTTGTGAAATTATCAGCCTAAATTTATCTGGCAAAACAAATGATCGGCATCATTTTGCTAATGCTGTTTTAGATGAAGAAATTTATCTAAAAACAAGTAAAGTTAACGGTAGCTCAAGTTGGCTCGGAACATATTTAATTATTAAATCTAAAGTTTACTATCTCTATGGCGATTTTCAATTAGGCTTAGAGTCTGCTCAGGAGGCTGAACAATATCTGACATTCATTGTCGGAAATTACTCTGTTGCCGAACATAATTTTTCCACCTCTCTAAATTTGATTGCAATCTGTCGAGAAGCATTATCCACCGAAGAACAATCAAGTTACTTAGAAAAAGTGTATAAAAATCAGGCTCAACTGCAAAAATGGTCAGAAGCCTGTCCAACCAATTTTTTGCATAAATATGAATTAATTCAAGCGGAAATTTTACAATTAACGGGAGTAAAGATAGAGGCGATCGCACTCTACGATCGCGCCATTTCTGGAGCAAAAGAAAACGGCTATATTCAAGAACAAGCATTAGCCAACGAACTAGCAGCTAAATTTTACCTAGATTGGGGTAAAGAGAAAGTCGCCGCAGGCTATATGCAGGAAGCTTACTACTGCTATGCCAAATGGGGTGCAAAAGCCAAAATCACCCATTTAGAGCAAAACTATCCCCAACTACTAGGGGCGATTCTCCAACCTCCTACACTTGCCATCAACTATGAGGGAACCATTGCCCCAACCCTGATGAGAAGTTTAACTAACGTCAGTAGCAGCCAGAATTTATGGTTAGATTTTCCGGCGGTAATGAAAGCAGCACAAGCAATCTCACAAGAAATTGAGTTAGAAAAACTGTTAGCTACTTTAATGCAGATTGCGATCGCCACTGGGGGAGCGCAAATTGGTTATTTAATTCTCCGCCAACAGGAACAATGGTTAGTGGTTGCTCAAGCCGATTCAGAGCAGACAAAAAGCTTAGAAATTCCCCTAGAACAGTGTCAGGAGATTCCCCAAAGTGTTATTTACGCGGTGACGCGATCGCCAGAGGTGGCTGTTTTTGATAATTTAAGTGATTCAGTACAATTTGCAGGCGATCGCTATATTATTAGCCACCAACCCAAATCCGTGTTATGTACTCCCATTCGCCAGCAAGGGAAACTAATTGGCATCCTGTACTTAGAAAATAACTTAACTGTGGGTGCATTTACTAGCGATCGCCTGCAAGTGATTCAACTCCTCACAGCCCAAGCCGCTATTTCCCTCGAAAATGCCCAGATGTATTGCCAATTAGAGCAAAAAGTATCTGAACGCACCCAAGAACTCACACAAAAAGCAACGCAGCTAGAATCAACTTTGCAAGAACTGCAACGCACTCAATCCCAACTAATTCAAGCGGAAAAAATGTCCGGTTTGGGACAATTAGTTGCTGGTATTGCTCACGAAATTAATAATCCGATTAATTTCATTTATGGCAACCTCAAACCCGCAAGTGAATACGTGACATCATTAATTGAATTAAATCATTTATACCAGAAAAACTATCCGCAACCAATACCAGAAATTGAAGAAAAAATTGCTGATGTGGAACTAGATTTTTTGGTGAATGATTTACAAAATCTGCTGAAATCGATGAAATTAGGAGCAGACCGCATCCGCCAAATTGTTCTCTCACTGCGTAATTTTTCCCGTTTAGATGAAGCCGAAATCAAACCAGTAGATATTCATGGAGGTATTGATAGCACGCTGTTAATTTTACAGCATCGGCTCAAAAATAGTAGCAAAAACACAGAGATTTCACTCATTAAAGAATACAGCAAAATACCTTTAGTTAATTGTTATCCATCTGCTTTAAATCAGGTATTTATGAATATTCTTAGCAATGCTATTGATGCCCTAAAAGAATTAGATATAAATCACAAATCGACTATTACAATTCGTACTGAAATTCCAGAGCAAAAATATGTGGCGATCCGCATTATCGACAATGGGATGGGGATGAACGAATCAGTACGAAATAAGATATTTGAACCATTTTTTACTACAAAGCCTGTAGGTAGTGGCACAGGTTTAGGATTGTCAATTAGCTATTCGATTGTCGTAGAACAACATGGAGGTCAGTTAAACTGCATTTCGGCTCCAGGAAAGGGTACTGAGTTTGTGATTCAGATTCCACTGTAAATATTTTTGCTCTTTGGCAAATGATTATACCTCGTAGGGGAATACTAAATGTGAAAGCACTAAGGATAAACGCAGTATGATTAGCACTCAAGTCAGTATTCCCGGATATCAAGTCAGCGAAGAACTCTACAACGGTTCCAGAACCCTAGTTTATCGAGCAGTTCGAGAGGTTGATCAAAAACCTGTAGTGATTAAACTGCTGAAAAATCCTTATCCCAGCTTCTCGGAATTATTACAATTTCGCAATCAATACACCATAGCCAAAAATCTCAACACTCCCGGAATCATCCAAACCTATAGCCTAGAACCATACCAGAATGGTTATATATTGGTGATGGAAGACTTTGGGGGAATTTCCCTCAAGGATTATTTTGCCAACAATAATAACATCGCATCTCTAGATGAATTTTTACAAATAGCAATATCCCTGTGCGACACCTTAGATATTCTCTACCGTCAAAGAATTATTCATAAAGATATTAAACCCAGCAATATTTTAATTCACCTAGAAACAAAACAAGTAAAGCTAATTGACTTTAGCATTGCCTCTTTGTTAGCACGAGAAACCCAAACCCTCATCAGTCTTAATGTATTAGAAGGGACACTGGCTTATATTTCCCCCGAACAGACAGGAAGGATGAATCGGGGGATTGACTACCGGACTGATTTTTATTCTCTGGGTGTAACTTTCTATGAATTACTCACTGGAGAATTACCGTTTCAATCAAACGATGCGATGGAATTGGTACATTCTCATATTGCGAAACAAGTACCAGTTTTAGCTGATAGTAAAGAAATTCCCCAAGTCATTTCTGATATCCTCATCAAATTGATGGCAAAAAATGCCGAAGATAGATATCAAAGTGCTTTGGGATTAAAGCATGATTTAGAAAAATGTTTGTATCAACTAAAAGAGACTGGGAAAATTACATATTTTGAAATTGGCAAGAGAGATATTTGTGACAGCTTTATTATCCCCGATAAACTTTATGGACGAGAAACCGAAGTAGAAACCCTACTCCAAGCATTCGAGCGCGTTAGTACGGGGACAACCGAAATGATGCTGGTAGCTGGTTTTTCAGGGATTGGGAAAACAGCAATTGTCAACGAAGTTCATAAACCCATTGTTCGTCAACGCGGTTATTTTATCAAAGGCAAATTTGACCAATTTAATCGGAATATTCCCTTCTCTGCATTTGTGCAAGCATTCCGAGATTTAATGGGGCAATTGTTAACAGAAAGTGATGCTCAAATCCAGCAATGGAAAAGTAAGATTTTAGAGGCTGTAGGTGAGAACGGGCAGGTAATTATTGAAGTCATCCCGGAATTATCAATAATTATTGGTAATCAAGCACCAGCACAGGAACTATCAGGTTCTGCTGCACAAAATCGGTTTAATTTATTATTCCAGAAGTTTGTCCAGGTTTTCACAACTAAAGAACATCCCTTAGTGATTTTTTTAGATGATTTGCAATGGGCTGATTCGGCATCTTTGAAATTAATGCAGCTATTAATAGCTGATACAGGGCATCTTTTCTTAATTGGTGCATACCGTGATAACGAAGTATTTCCAGCCCATCCCTTAATCTTGACCTTGAGTGATATTCAAAAAACCGCAGCAACTATTAATACTATTACTTTAGCTCCACTGAATCAAGGTAAGGTGAATGAATTAGTTGCTGATACACTAAAATGTACAGAAAGTTTGGCATTTTCTTTTTCTCAATTAATCTATCAAAAGACTCAAGGAAATCCATTTTTTGCCACCCAATTCCTCAAAGCATTGCATCAAGATGGACTAATTAAATTTAACTTTGAGTCCGGCTATTGGCAATGTAATATTGCACAAGTGACTCAGCGATCGCTCACCTCAGATGTGGTTGAATTGATGGCATTGCAGTTACAAAAGTTGCCAGAATCAACACAAGAGGTTTTAAAATTAGCTGCTTGTATTGGCAATCAATTTGATTTACAAACTTTGGCAATTGTTTCGGAAAAATCGGAAATTGAAACGGCTACAGATTTGTGGACAGCCTTGCAAGAAGGTTTGATTTTACCCCAAAGTGAGGTTTATAAATTTTATCAGGGAGAAGATAACCAGCAATTGGATATGAAAAATGATCCCAGTAAACTATTAGCCAAATATAAATTTCTACACGATCGCGTCCAACAAGCCGCTTATTCTCTAATTCCCGAAGACCAAAAACAACTGACTCATCTCACCATTGGACAACTGCTGTTACAAAATACTGAGGAAACGCGACAAGACGAGCGCATTTTTGAGATTGTCAATCAGTTAAATTGTGGCATTTCCCCGATCGCTTTACCCGTCCAGCGTCGGCAATATGCTCAATTAAACCTCAAAGCAGGTCGCAAAGCCAAAGAATCAACGGCTTACATAACAGCACTGCATTACCTCAATTATGGGATACAGTTTTTAACTGCAAAAGGTTGGGATGTTGATGCCGATCTGATGCACAATTTACATGAAGAAGCAGCAGAAGTGGCATTGCTCAATTGTGATTTTCCACAGATGGAATCTTTGGTTGAGATTGTATTGCAGCGAACCAGCAACTTACTTGAGCAGGTAAAAGTATATGAAATCAAACTCCAGGCATATCAAGTACAAAATCAACAGAGAGAGGCGATTAAAAGCGGACGGGAAATCCTGGAGAAATTAGGAGTGATTTTGCCTGAGTCTGTCACCCCTTTGGAGATGCAGCAACAGGTGGAAAACACACTAACATCTGTAGGGAGTGTGGCGATCGCAGACTTAGTTAATCTACCACAGATGCAGGATGCAAATGCTTTAGCAGCTTTGCGAATTATGATAAGACTTGTCCCATCCATCCACCAAGCTGCTCCCCAACTCTTTCCCAGCATTGCCTGTGAACAATTAAATTTGTCGTTTAAATATGGTAATTCGCCCTTCTCTGCACCAGGGTATGCAGATTTTGGCATTGTTGTCAGTATTGTCTTGAATCAGTTAGAAGCGGGCTATCAATTTGGACAGTTAGCACTCTGCATTATGGAGCAATTCTCAGAAAAATCTGTCCAGAGCATGGTTCAGTTTAAAGTCGCTGCATTCAATCAATCAAATCGACAAAATATTCGACAGTCCATCGCTTTACTGAAAAAATCCTATCAGGTGGGATTAGAAACGGGGGATTCAGTTCACGCCCTTGTCTCCACTTCCTTCAGGTTACTTTACACCTATCTAAGTGGGGTAGAGGATTTAGGCAGCTTGTTAAAAGAATTGGAAATTTATCAATCCAGATTTGCCACAAGTCAGCATTTTTTATCCTGGGCACATATCATTCGTTATTCTATTAAAAATTTCACTGAATTTGACGAAAACCCCAGATTTCTTGGTCATGATGTTACTGACGAAAAACAGTGCTTATCCCTACTCCTCAAGGACAATGATGAATTGGCACTCCATCTATTTTTTCTGAGTAAGTTGATACTTAGTTACTCATTTGGGGATTTTTCTGCGGCGATTCAGGATGCAGACACAGGAGTAAAATACCTCCAAGCAGGCATGGGGATGCCCTCTGCTCCTGTTTACTACTATTATGACTCATTGATCCGTCTCACAGTTTATCCGACTGATCCCTCCCAACAAGAGAAACTGCTCTCCCAGGTTGAGGAAAATCAGCAAAAACTAAGCATCTATGCTGATGCTGCACCAATGAATTATCAACAGAAATACGATCTGGTAGAAGCAGTCAGATGTCATATTTGCGACAACAAGTTAGCGGCAATGGAATGTTTCGATCGGGCGATCGCCAAAGCCCAGGAAAACGGCTACATCCTTGATGAAGCTCTAGCTAACGAACTGGCTGCCAAATTTTACCTAGATTGGGTTAAAGAGAAAGTCGCCGCAGGCTATATGCAGGAAGCCTACTATTGTTACACAAAATGGGGAGCGAAAGCCAAAACCGACGACTTAGAAACACGTTATCCCCAACTACTCAAACCCATCCTGCAACAGCGACAAGTTACCCTCAATCCCTGGGAAACTATCAGTACGGTTGTCTTTCCACGGACTTCTTCATCCACCCATACTTCTAGTACAAACATTTCCGATGCCCTAGATTTTACAAGCATACTCAAAGCTGCTCAAGCCATTTCTAGTAGTATTGAATTAGACGAATTAATCACTAACCTCACGAAAATTATCCTGGAAAACTCTGGTGCGAAAAAATCTGTATTAATTCTCCCCCAAGAAGATACTTGGCAAGTCCGAGCAATTACCTTGATTAATCATCAAGCTCAAATACAAACCATCCTTAATACACAATTAGTAGATACTTGTCAAGATATTCCCGGAAAAATTATCAATTATGTCAAGAATACTCAACAAACAATTGTCATAGATAATTGCCAAACAGATATTCCTGGGGTGATTGGGGAATATATGTTAGAGCATCAACCCAAGAGTCTATTGTGTACACCAATTATTAATCAAGGGCATTTGCAAGGTATTCTCTACTTAGAAAATCAACTCACAACCGGGGTATTTACTAGCGAACGTCTACAAGTTATCAATCTACTTTCTTCCCACGCCGCGATATCCTTAGAAAATGCTCGACTTTATCAAGAATCTCAAGAAAATGCTCAACAACTAAAACAATCTCTTAAACAACAGAAGACCTTGTTTAATGTTGTTAACCAGATGCGAAAGTCTTTAGACTTGGATACTATTTTCTGCACAGTCACCCAAAATATTCGACGCATTCTCAATGCTGATCGGGTGGGAATCTATCAGTTTCATCTAAACGTAAATTACGAATATGGCGAATTTATAGCTGAAGATGTACTACCAGCATTCCCTTCTGCTCTAGCAGTCAAAATTCAAGATCATTGCTTTGGTGAAAACTATGCCAACCTCTATAAACAGGGACGCTTCGGTGTCATCAATGATTTGCAAGCAGCTGATATTTTAGATTGTCATCGGGAAATTTTAGGGCAATTTCAGATTCAAGCATCATTAGTTGTACCGATTATACAAGATGACGAACTGTGGGGATTACTCTGCATCCACCAATGCGATCGCCCTCGTCACTGGCTACCATCGGAAATTCAATTTGCCCAGCAAGTCGGCGCACAAATGGGAGTTGCGCTCAAGCAAATAGATTTATTAATCGCAACGCAAAAACAAGCAACTCAACTGGAACAAACACTCCAGCATCTCCAGCAAACCCAACTTCAGTTAGTCCAAAATGAGAAAATGTCTGCTTTAGGTAACTTAGTTGCTGGAATAGCTCACGAAATGAATAATCCTTTGGGTTTTATTTCTGCAAGTCTTAAACAAGCTAAACCCACCGTCGCTGATATTACCGAACACCTGAAATTATATCAAGAAAATCTGCCAAATCCAGGTGAAGAAATTATCGACCATGCCGAAGAAATCGACTTAGATTATAGCTTAGAAGATTTACCCAAGATTATTGATGCAATCGTGATGGCATGTGACCGGCTGAAAAATATCAGCACCAGTCTCCGTACTTTTTCCCGTGCCGATCAAGATTACAAAGTGCCATTTAACATTCACGAAGGTATTGATAGTACAATTTTAATTCTCAAACATCGCCTCAAAGCTAACGAACAACGCCCAGCTATTGAAGTAGTAGCAGAGTATGGTAATTTACCCCAGATTGAATGCTTTCCTGGGCAATTGAATCAGGTATTTATGAATATCCTGGCAAATGCCATTGATGCCTTAGATGAGTCAAATACTGGGCGAAGTTTCGCAGAAATTCAAGCAAATCCAAATAAAATTACCATTAAAACATCAATTGAAGATAACCAGGTGAAAATCTCAATTGCAGATAATGGTAAAGGGATGAGTGAAGAAGTCAAACATAAAATATTTGACCATTTATTTACTACTAAAGGAGTAAGTAAAGGTACTGGATTGGGACTTGCGATCGCACATCAAATTGTTACCGAAAAACATGGTGGAGAGATTGCTGTTAACTCTGTCTTTGGGGAAGGTACAGAATTTATGATTTTCCTCCCGATCAAAAATTAATCAGGAGCATTTCACTTCTAAATTCAAAACTGCCCTAAATACTTAGTTAAGAAAGGCGAAAAAACCTCATAAATTAGGGTTAAAGGCTGCCCGTGATGCCAAAACAGGTAATGACGACCCCAAAATGGTCCAGTTTCCTGGAAACCCTCTTCTAAGGCAGCCGAAGTACCTTGGTAAATCCCTTGGACATCCCGATACAACTCAGTTCGCAAACGTGCTAAACTTGCCCAAATTGGTAACGAACGATTTTGTAAATATTCATCCACATGGTTCGCTTCCCACCAGGAAGTCGCATAAGCTAAACGCTGTCCTGAAGCATTACGTAACCAAACTTGCCGTCGTAATCTTGGTCCTGGTACTTTGTCAATCAAATCTGGGGCATTATCCAAATCCATACCAATTAAAGACATGTCGATAACATCGACTTCCGTCGGTTCACCCGTCAATAACTGTAAATGTCTTGTTGGTGAACCGTCACCTAAAAGTAATAACTGCCAAGCAGGTGCTAACTGAGCGTGTGGCAATCCCTGTTGAACCACTCCTTCTCCTCCTTGCCAAATTGGAGAAAGACGATGCCAACCAGTCGGCAGAATCAAATTGTTGTTTGGAGTAAAAGTAGCAGTCAAGGTTATTTACAAAACTTCACCTATCTATATAAAAGCATAAAAAATAAAAGCATCAACAGAATTGGGAAGGTGAAAGGCAAAATTCAGTAGGAAATTCCAAAATCTAGGGATGCGATATATCGGTATGGTTTGTCTTTGATTACCATAAAAAATTAGAGACGTAAACTATTTACGCCTCTAAAAAATTATTTGAAAAATTTAACATCAAAAAATGCGGATGGCGAGACTCGAACTCGCAAGGGCAAGCCCACACGCACCTCAAGCGTGCGCGTATACCAATTCCGCCACACCCGCAAGATTTCTCTAAGAACAGAATATAGCATATTAATCTATATAATTACTACAGAAAGTAGATATTTTGGTTGTGAATCAGGATTTTTTTGAATGTGGATAAGTCGCCAATAAAAATTTGGAGAAACAAAAGGCAATATTTAAAAGATATAGGGAAAATCTCTGATTATTGTCCATCACAGAGCATACTTAGGCAGTAAAAAGCAGGTGATGCGATCCCAAGGAATGCAAAACAAGGAGGAATCAATGGTTTAATTTGATGGTTTAACCTAATGTCGGGAGCAATTTGGTATCCAAGTTAACTTGAAGAGCTAAAATCCGAAATTGCTTTGGTCATAATTGGTCATAATTTAGGATCGGATCGGCTTTAGTCGCTGCGAACGTGACAAGAAAAATATTAATTTATTCAATAATTGTTGAAGTTAAAAGATGAAGGTTGACAAAATATTAATTGCTAATCGGGGAGAAATTGCGCTTCGCATTCTCCGTGCTTGTGAGGAGATGGGGATTGCGACTGTTGCCGTTCATTCTACGGTTGACAGGAATGCGCTGCACGTTCAACTGGCTGACGAAGCGGTTTGTATTGGCGAACCTGCTAGCGCTAAGAGTTATTTAAATATTCCTAATATTATTGCAGCAGCATTAACGCGAGGTGCGACAGCGATTCACCCTGGCTATGGTTTTTTGTCGGAGAATGCTCGGTTTGCGGAGATATGCGCTGACCATCAAATTGCATTTATTGGACCATCCCCAGAAGCCATTAGATTGATGGGGGATAAAGCCACAGCCAAAGAAACCATGCAAAGGGCAGGTGTTCCCACGGTTCCGGGAAGCGATGGCTTAGTAGAATCAGAAGCCGAGGGTTTAGCGATCGCAAATAAAATGGGCTATCCCGTCATGATAAAAGCCACCGCAGGAGGAGGTGGAAGGGGGATGCGTTTGGTGCGTGCCGAAAATGAATTTGTTAGGTGTTTCCAAGCTGCACAAGGCGAAGCAGGAGCCGCATTTGGCAATTCTGGAGTTTATATCGAAAAATTTATTGAACGTCCGCGCCACATCGAATTTCAAATTTTGGCGGATAATTATGGGAATGTGATTCACCTGGGCGAACGTGACTGCTCAATTCAACGTCGTAACCAAAAACTTTTAGAAGAAGCACCCAGTCCAGCCCTTGACCCCGAATTACGGGAAAAAATGGGACAATCTGCCGTCAAAGCCGCTCAATTTATTAACTATACAGGCGCAGGTACGATTGAATTTCTCTTGGATCAGTCTGGAGATTTCTACTTTATGGAAATGAATACTCGGATTCAAGTAGAACATCCAGTTACGGAAATGGTTACTGGTATTGATTTAGTAGTTGAGCAAATACGTATAGTTCAAGGAGAACGGCTCAAATTTACACAAGAGCAAATAGTACTCCGAGGTCATGCGATCGAATGTCGAATTAACGCTGAAGACCCAGAACACGACTTTCGACCTGCTCCAGGACGTATTAGTGGTTACTTACCGCCCGGTGGTCCTGGTGTCAGAATTGACTCCCATGTTTACACCGATTATCAAATTCCACCTTACTATGATTCCCTTATTGGTAAATTAATTGTTTGGGGACCCGATCGTCAAACCGCAATTACCCGCATGAAAAGGGCATTGCGCGAATGTGCCATTACTGGATTACCGACAACAATTGGATTTCACCAAAAAATTATGGAAACCCCCCAATTCCTAGCAGGTAAAGTTTATACCAACTTTGTCCAGGAAATGAATGAAGGTCAGAAATAGAAATTGGGGATTGGGATAAAAACTAGGCTTTTCATCTACCAGCATAAAAGAAACTCACCCTAACCCTCACTAATAGCGAGGCTACGGTGTACACACAAGTCTGTTTTTTTCCTGAAACCTCGGAATTACCCCCCTCAATCCCCCCTTACAAAGGGGAGAAACTAGAAATCCAGTTCCCTCCCCTTACCAAGGGGAGGGTTAGGGTAGGGTTCTTTTATTTGGGGCGAGGAGGGAAAATGCCTGATTTTCCCCCTCACCGCAAGCCTACGGTGTACGCACAAGTATACCCAGAGCGGGTTTCATCGTTCCCAGGCAGAGCCTGGGAACGCAACCCCAGAGACTCCGCACTCTTGGTGTGACTGGAGGCAAAGCCTCTCGGAGGGCATTCCCAGGCTCTGCCTGGGAATGAGGAGGAAAGAGTATAGAAAGCTTAAAACCCTTGCAGATAGGACTTGTGTGTACACCGTAGCACAGCAAGCGGGGTAGGGGGCAGCTGACAGATGTAGGTTTATTACTAAAGGCTCTGAAATGGGCTTTTTACGTTACCTCCGAATTAAGGATTTTTATCTTAGGTTTATGCTAAAGAACGATATTTCGTTATTTGAGCAGAGTGAAAACCTCGTTTGAGAGTCCCCACTCACACCTAAGCAAAAAACCTACACCTGTCAGGTAGGGGACAGGGGGTGGGGTTCTATATCTGATTCTTTCCCTTTCCCATTTACGATCGCGACATCATTGTTAATAAACCTTGCTGACCAAGGAGGATTTCGCGGATTAGGCTGACAATTCCCACCCAAATGATGGGGGAAATATCGACTCCACCGATGGGGGAAACAATTTTGCGTGTCGGAATTAAAAATATTTCCGTGGGTAGGGCAACAAGAATAAAGGGGAAGCGCTTTAAATCAACTTGGGGATACCAAGTTAAAACGATACGGAAAATAAAGAGAAAAATCATCAACCCTAACAGAGGAGCGAGAATCCAAGTTGCAATATCAACAGATGACATAATTCTAGGAATTTCGTGAAATTTTACAATACAAATTAAGTTTTAAGCTTTATTAAGGCTTTTATCATTTTAGCGAAATAGGGACAGAGGAAGCTAATTATTGGGAAGGGCACTTCTGTAGTCCGGTTCCAGCAGCAAATAAATTATCTGTCATTGGTCATCTTGAAGGTATATATTATTCTTACTTTTCCCTAATCCCTATTCCCAGCTTCTCAAGGACGTAATAGACTATTAGAATTGTAGATAAGTATGTAAAAAAAAGGTTGAAAACTATGACACCTTCTTTATCAAATTTTCTTTGGAGTCTCTTGTGGGGTACTGCGATCGTCGTGATTCCAGCAACCATAGGATTGCTTTTTGTCAGCCAAAAAGATAAAATCCAGCGCGATTAAGATTTTGAGAGTTTATCGGCTCTCATAATCGATCGCCTCTGAGTTCGGTGTAATTTTCTGAAATTTTGAGCAAAATCTTCAAAAATAAGGATAACTTATCAAGAATTGGACAGAGGCGTATGTCTTAGCTTTGAGTAAGCGGCTTCAAAGCATCTTATCGGTGCTTTGGAGCTTTAATTTTCAAGCTTAAATATTTAATGTTAATGTGTCTTATTTACATAGCAGATTTTTATTCTGAGTAGCTAACAT
>NZ_NTFS01000779.1 GCF_002289455.1 Brunnivagina elsteri CCALA 953 | reverse complement strand
TAAGTAGGTGGGCGGAAAAATTTACAACTATGTAACGAAAAGTTAAGATGAAGGGCTAGAATTAAATTTTACACGCTCTGTACTGTAGTTTCCTTTTTCTCCTCTAGCTTCAACACCGTCAATTACGGCATAAGCAAGGTCTAATTCGTCATCAAATATTCGCCCAGATAGCTCATCTTTTTTCAAATGTTGCCATTCCAATTCAATTGGATTCATCTCGGAGCAATACTTGGGTAAAAAGAAGATATATAGACCCATCTGTTCCCACTTTGACCATAGCTCTTGTACTTCTTTACATCTATGTATTGGTCCGTTATCCTGCACAATTACCCTTGTGCGTCCTAGTTTTGATGCCTCTTGAGCTTCTTTTTCCATCATTTCGATATAAGACTTGCGGTTAACACCCCCAATGACTAAACCATAAACAAAGCTAATTAAAGGTTGGAGAAACCCGATAATACTTAATCTACGACCCCGGCGCTTTGTTTGTTCTAAACGTTTTTGCTCACCCCTGAAATAATAGGTGTAACCCGGTTCGCTCCACATACAAAACCCAGATTCGTCTAAATATTTAAGGTCTATTTCTCCTGCCGCAGCTGATAATTCCAACATATCTAGGTCTCCTTGTTTCTGTGCTTTTGCGATCGCGTCTTGTTTTCCCTTATGACTTTTTCTTGCCCGTTTCCAATTGACCCCCTTTTTTTGAGTACCCGTCTTAATCTGTCGGGACTCAGTTGCACGTTACGCTCTGTGTTTAACTTCTGTGATAATTGGGAACTATTGTATGTGCGAGGCTCAACTCTTAGGCATTCTTCCAAAAATACAATATCCTCTTCCTTCCACTTGGGTTTTAACCCTCGACCCGGTAATTCCCAAAGTCCCTCTAAACCCTGCTTTTTCCATTTGTGTAAAACATCTCTAACTGTTTGCTCATCCCAATTAAAGTGGGCTGCTATTTTTTCTACATACCAGCCATGTGCATTTAGCCTGATTACTTCTGCCCTATCTTTAACCTTCTGTGGTATCTCCTCTGTTCTTAGATTTAACAAAGTTAGATCTTGCTCACGAGTTAAAAATACCCTTAAACGAGCGCCCATATATTAAGTCACCTCACGTAGATGCATTCTCCGTATTTACTTATCTTTACATAGTTTGGTTTTTTTATGCCCACCTACTTA
>NZ_NTFS01000778.1 GCF_002289455.1 Brunnivagina elsteri CCALA 953 | reverse complement strand
GCAGGCTAGAATCTCGCGTAGATGCTTCGTTCCTCAGCATGACAACACAGGATCATTCATTTTGTGGCTTACTCTTAAATAGAATAAAATAAACAAAGAGAATATTTTCATGTAGTAATTTCTACCTTTTATATTGCCAGCGCTTTCGCCATTGTGAAGTTGGTTCGAGAAGAGAATTATGCTGTTCTTGCTTCCTTCTCTCCAATATTATTTCGGCAGAATCGGATAATTCGCGATCGCGATAGGGTATTGCTGCACGAGTTTGTAAATGCTCTTGTTCCGATATGGACAGTGAAGGAAGAGAAATAGAAGCAGATTGTGGATATATTCCGGTAAATACTGCGATCGTACCTGGTGCTTTTTTGCCAACAACAGGAGGAGTTGAAGCTATTTTTAAACCAGATGTTATCAATGCTGTACGTACTGATGCAGCACAAGAATAAGTTGCAAGTATACCAGTTGGGGATAAACACTTAGAGACAAGTTGAATAAATTCTATTGTCCAAAGCTGTGGACATTGCGGAGGGGAAAATGGATCGAGAAAAATTGCATCTGCTTGAAATCCGGACGTAATTACTTCTTGGATTGTGATTCGAGCATCACCTAATAATAAATTTGCTTTGATATTTTTGGTTTCTATATGTCCAGTTTCGGCTATTTTTATTAAAATATCTAAAATATTGTGAGATTCGTAATTCCAATTATTAAATAACTGATGATTTACTGCTGCTTGTGGAACTGCTTGGTTGATTTCCAGAGCAATAATCTCGATATAACAATTAAGATTTATAGACCATATTTTTTGTATCGCCGTAGCCGTATTATAGCCTAGACCATAACAAATATCTAGAATCCTAATAATAGGTTTTTGAGCTTGATATTCTAATTGTGTTGGCACAGCAAATTTATGATAACTTTCTTGACGCGCTCCATAATAGCTATGAAATAGTTCGCCAAAATCATCAGAGAAAAAAGTAAATGTTCCATCAGCAGTTGGTTGGGGAATAAAGTTTTTTTGATTTTCCATAATAGTCATTAGTTACTTGTTTCTTTGCCATATCCCTGACTTCTTATACCAATTTAATATGAAGACGCATAGAAAGAACCCCACCCCCTGCCCTTTCAAGGGTAGGGTTTTTTTAATCTCGGAAATAGTTGAGAATTTTCTCAACTGCCTAACGAGGTTTCGTTGTT
>NZ_NTFS01000777.1 GCF_002289455.1 Brunnivagina elsteri CCALA 953 | reverse complement strand
CAATAAACGCCATGCCACAATCGAATAGGTTGCTAATGCCATATCGATTCGTTTTGCGGTTTCAAGTTGCAATTCTTCAATTTTACAACCACTTTTTAAAGTATAGTGATAGCGCTCTATTAACCAACGATAAGTATACCATTCTACACAGCGTGTTGCTCCTTCAAAGCTATTAACTTCCAAGGTTGTTAACAATAGCCAACTAATAGGACTAGACCCTTCAGGTGGGTTTTCTTCCTCTGCCAAAACAACCTGCAATTTGACTGGTTTAATTTGTGAACGTCCAATGTGATGCCTTGGAACTTCGACTTCAAGCGTTGCATATCTAATTGTCAGTTCTGCTGTTCTGGCTTGTCTTTCCGGATTTCGTTTGATTGATACAACTAATTTTCCACATGAAGAAGTTGCACGAATTGCTTGATGTAAATAATTGGCTGTATGGTTTACTTTTCTGTTGTGGGTTCCCCGTATTAGTAAATGTGAATTTTCTGGTCTCTCTTGCCTGAATAAATCAAATATATCAGCTTCTGAGTCTGCCACTGTTACAACTATTTTTTCTTCTGGTATTAGTTTTTGTGTTTGATTTAATCCATCTAACCATCGCTGGCTTTCTTTTTCTTCTGTTTGACGTTGACGGCGTTTTTTTGCTATTCCTAAGTCTTTTATATCTCGTGCCCAAACTTGTTGATTGATAATTCCTAGAGGCACTCCCTTTGCGCTTGCTGCAAATGTTGAATGTACTTTTAATCCGAAGCATTTTGTATTGTCTAGATAACCAATTCCACTTGTACCGGGATGACTGGTCAAATCTATACTTGTTGTGTCCTGAATCATCAACACAATATCGTGTTCTTTAATTCTTTCAACTGTACTTTTGATATGGGCATTGCGTATATCATCTGCTTTGAAGTACGGCGAACTCCAAAAATCATAGGTTGCTGATGTTGCTGCTAAACTTCCACAGGCTTGAGGTACGCTACTTGTGGGTTGCGCTGCTAAATCTTCTACTATGCGTACCAGACGTTTGTTTCGTCTTGCATCTCCCAAGTCCGCTTGTTTCAGTTCCAACGCTGCCCATTTTTCCATTATCCACCACCTATGATTACTATCCCATTCCAAAACTATACCTATCAATCCTTTTGGCTATTTTTAAGTATGTTTTAGTTTTATTAAGAAAGATGTGACTAATGGATAGCC
>NZ_NTFS01000776.1 GCF_002289455.1 Brunnivagina elsteri CCALA 953 | reverse complement strand
AACAGATATTAATTATATGTTTGATAATAAAACTCCGACTTAATGTTGGGGTTTTAGTTTTGTTTATATCTGTGATAGTTAGAAAGTAAAAATGCGATAAGCGTGCGCTCCCTTTGTCCGAAACTTTGCTCTTTGATTCATCCCCCAGCAAGATTTCGCCCCACTCTACGGGTAGTCACGTAGTGACTTCTATTGGCGATAGCCTCCCTGTAAGGGCTAGGTAGCCACCGAATGTGTCTATGGGACGAACGCTTAATACCGGAGGTATGCTCATCACTTTATATTACTTAAAACGTAGGAAATAATCAGTTTTTTTGTGATGTTTAAATTGTGTCGATACAGGTTCAAGATGCATAAATTAATTTTGCTAACCCTATTAAGAAGAGTAAGGCGAAAGTTCATTTATATAAAACAACTCAGAAGTGTTTTATCAGCACATAACATAACTTAATTAATACTCAAAACAGATGAAAATTATCCACAGTTATCTTCAAAAACTTATCATTAGTAGCATTCCATTATTAGCTCTGAGTTTTAGTGGGGCAATTATCCCCATTGTTTCTGCTCAAGTGCAAAACTTACCTGCTTCTTCTTTACCAGGCAATCAAACAATGCAAGTAGCAATGAATAATGAGATAACCATTAGCGTAGCAACAAGCACTAGTAATTATGTTATCGATGTTTATGTAAAATCAGATAAAAAAGGTGAGATGACTTTAGAGAACATAAAAACTGGTGAGAAGTTAACTTTGCCAGCTACACAAGTAGATAGAGATGGCAACGTATTTAGTGCTAGTACCACAAAGGTAGAACGAATTAAGAATAAGAGTTTTCTTCCCTTCATTTCTCGCCAAACTACTACTTATCTTCTCGATATATCAAAAAAAGAATTCTCTATCACCAAGCAGGCTAATTTACCTAATCGAAAAACAGTGCAAGTCGAAAAAATAGGATTTATCCTACAAAGTTGAAAGGAAGTTTGCTTTCTTCAATATTGATGGTTGACATCCTCCCTGCCGTAAACGGCGGGGAGGATGTCAACCCATCGTCAGGACGTAATGCCTTGCTGGTAACTAATAATGGGCATCGCACGTTACATTTACTCAGAATGCATTTACGTTTCCCATTTGTCCCGTTAAAGTAGTATTAATTTCAGTAGCAATACAAAAATACTAATAAATTTTCAATTCAAAGCTTTTTCAGG
>NZ_NTFS01000775.1 GCF_002289455.1 Brunnivagina elsteri CCALA 953 | reverse complement strand
CTGTTTGATAGCAATTCGCGATTATCTATTAAAAATTAATAATAAACCATTAACATTAACATTTAGATTCTGTTTGTGACAACCGTCAAGCCCGTTTTTTGTACGAAATTCTGGAAACATATGAAGCTGGGATTCAACTTGCAGGAACAGAGGTAAAATCAATTCGTACAGGTAAAGCGAATCTTCAGGATGGTTATGCTTTAATTCGCAATGGCGAAGCATGGCTACTTAACATGCATGTTTCTCCCTACACTCAAAGTAGTGCTTATTTTAACCACGAACCGCGCCGTACCCGCAAACTTTTGTTACACCGCAAAGAAATACGTACTTTGGTTGGTAAAGTCGAACAAGAGGGTTTAACTTTAATTCCTCTAAAAATGTACCTCAAACGCGGCTTGGTCAAAGTAACTATTGGACTTTGTAGAGGTAAAAAACTTCACGACAAACGGGAAGACCTCAAACGTCGCGATGACCAACGCGAAATGCAACGGGCAATGAAGAGATATTAAATTGGGGCATTGGGCATTAAATTAAATTAAAAGAAACCTAGTTTCTCCCCCATGTAAAATATCAAATCAAGCACAACAAATACTAGAAACCGGGTTTCTCTCAAAATGCAGAAACCCCGAATAACCTCATATCTACTTATTTCACAACTGTTCTAAATTCTAACTGAATTAAATAAAATACAACTTCTGATTCTGTAGTATTGTGTTGGGTTACGCAAAGTCTCCAACGTCAGTTATTGTAACACGGGGTAGACGCGTTAGAGGCTTCTGTAAGTACCCCTGCAAAACAGTGACTCCCCAAACTACAAAGAATTGCATATTAATAAATCCTCAATCCTGTGGAGTATGTTACTTCGCCGATAGAACTGTTATACATATTTCCACTTCCAAAACATTGCAGCTTGACCGCAATATAATTCACCATCTACAAGATTCCAAAGCATCCCGTTATCAATATAAAAACGCTTACCCATACTAGAGATACGAATACCCGAATAGTTATTAAATCCTTTAATTGCAGCTTCTCCTAATAAATTTTGTCTATCTTCCTGTTCCCTTACCTCAGTAGATTGTCTCGAAGGCATTCGTGTAAAATCTTCCCAAGATAATTCCCACAATTCCAAAGCCCTACTATTACCATAATTAAAAATAGGGTCGGGTTCCGTACCGTGGGAAATCACAATAAAAGGTGCTTCAAA
>NZ_NTFS01000774.1 GCF_002289455.1 Brunnivagina elsteri CCALA 953 | reverse complement strand
TACACCGTAGGGTAGCGAGGAGGATTTGAGTTTATTCCTCCTCCCCGCAGGGGTGGGGTTCTATATTTGATTCGACAATTTGTAGGAAAATGAGCCTAATCTCCCTGGGGATGTTCCTCCCACAAGGTCGTAATTTCACGCAAACTTTGGTGATTTCCGTTACCCAAAATAATATGGTCGAGGAGAGGAATCCCTAAAAATTGCGCTCCTCCCAATAACTGACGGGTTAATTCGATATCTTCTCGACTGGGTTCCACATTCCCAGAAGGATGGTTATGTGCAACGATTAACCTTGTAGCTCCTTGTCTAAGGGCTTCCCGAAATATTTCCCTGGGAGGAGCAAGAGTTTCCGTTGCTGTACCAATGGTAATAATTTGCCTACCCAGCATTTTGTTTTTGACATCCAGCAGTATAATTGCGAACCGTTCCTGTACCTGCCACATTAAATCTTGGCTGAGAACTGCTGCTGCTGCTGCTGGACTATCGATGGGAGTGCGATCGCCTGGGTTTGCTTGAAAGGTTCTTTTTCCTAACTCGACTGCTGCTAAAATACTTGTGGCTTTGGCTGGTCCAATCCCTTGAATATACATCAATTCAGCCGGGGTGACATCGCGCAATACAGCTAATGGGTCCCGTTCGTTTTTCCCTAATTCCCGTAGTATATACTGCCCTAAACCCACCGCAGAAAGCTTTCCAGGACCTTGCCCAGTACCTAATAGTATGGCAATTAATTCGGCTGTTGATAGTACTTTTGGACCATTAGATAACAAACGTTCTCGTGGACGTTCGCTTTCTGCCATATCAGCGATTCGCAGGCAATATGTCATATAAAAACAGGAATATATGCAAGATAAATGTACCTATCTTTATTTATCGCCTGTTTACTGCGGAAAATATTCTAATTTGACAAAATCTTTAAATTTTTTTGCCAATAATGAAGTTATCGGGATGGTGATCGTTTAGTACCAGCACTCCCCAAGCGATACAAAAAAATTGTCACTTTTACTACACTCAAAAGTGAGTATATTAAAGCATTTACGTAGGTTGGGTGAAGGCTTTGCGTAACCCAACAAATGATATCGAGAAAATGAAAATTATTCCAACCACAAAAATATCTAAATTTAACTATTTAAATCAATATTTCAAATATTTTAATTTTTGAAATATGACTTTAAAATTATCGTCATAAAACCCACATTCCGCACCCTGAGGTGT
>NZ_NTFS01000773.1 GCF_002289455.1 Brunnivagina elsteri CCALA 953 | reverse complement strand
ATGTATAACTTATCCTTAGAATTTACATCTACCTAAATGAATATAATCTTTTAGCAAAATCTTTCCTATGGAATAAAATTTACCGAAAGACTTGTACCGCAATAAATACAGATTTTTAGATATTGATAAAATCTTTGGATTAGCGGTATATAGTTACTTAGCTATTAACTTTTATTAGTGTAAAAAATATCGCGACGGAAACGGGAACCATTTCGCCAAACTTCGATTCCTTCGGGAGAAACAAAGTAAGAAAAGCTACCGTTATCAGCCCGATATTGAGAGCTATTAATATTCCAAGCTGGTAGTTTAACAGGTTGATTGGGATTTTGTTTTAATTCCCCAATATAAAACAATTGTCCGTTTTCTTGACAGACTTGAACCCGTGCATTAGTAGTTTCACCAGCAATTAAAGTTTTCCCATTACAGCGATTATTCCGATTAGCATTACTAGGATTCTGAATCAGATTACTAACTGTAGGTATAGGTTTAACTTGGTTATTTTGTTGTGTGTTAGTTTGTATGTTAGTTGAACTCACATTAGAAGCTATATTATTAAGCTCTGCTTGTCGCAACAATAGGATTGGATTGACAGCGACAGGTCGATTTGTTTTAATTCCATTGGTATGAACTTCAAAATGGAGATGGGGAGCGGAACTATTACCAGTGGAACCCATCTCTGCAATTATCTGACCTTGATTAACTTGTTGCCCTTGGTTAACTAAAATACGACGATTATGACCGTAAACTGTTGTTCTGCCATCGGGATGTTGGATTTTGATAACATTACCCAATCCCCAATCATCCCATCCAACTTGAATAACCTTGCCCCCAGCAGCAGCTAAAATCGGTGTTCCCGATGCATTGGCAATATCAATACCTTCATGTTGATATTTGCGGAAACCCTGGGATACTATACCTTGTGCGGGATAAATCAAATTTGAAGTGGAATTTGTAGCTTGTTGCTTTGGGGGTGGATTTTGAGAATTATTAATGGTTTGCGTTCTCACAGGAGTACTTATACTGATGATAACAGTCAAGATTAATCCAAATAAGCCATAAGTAGGGAGACAAAGAACAGCACTGTTTTTCATGAATTCAAAGCCAGATGACAACTACAACTGAGACGACATTTTGATACATGGGGTTTCTCTGTGAGAGAGGAAATAGTTATCAGCATTAAGTGATGTAATTTTTGTTCGCAGAAATGTGGATTAAATAAATATTATC
>NZ_NTFS01000772.1 GCF_002289455.1 Brunnivagina elsteri CCALA 953 | reverse complement strand
CCTCAAGTCATTGCTCACCGTTGTGCTTACCTTAATGGATTAATCTTTGCTCGCTAAATAAAAAGTGGGATGCTCCCCGTTTAATTCGTCTAGATGTAGTCGATTCCGATAGCGAAGACAACCACAGCGAAACTGCTACTAGCGTTAACATCGAACGTCCCTATCGAATTTTAGTACCCATTGCTAACCCCAACAGCCAAAGAGGACTAGTACAACTAGCAGCAGCGATCGCCTTTAATAATATGCGAACTGCGATCGTAAATCCCCTTAGTCTAATTGAACTACCCGAAGATTACGCTTACGACGGAACACCAGCAGAAGCGGAGAAAATGATTCAATCCCAGCGATTAGAATTAGAAGGGTTAATCCAAGGATTAGAACCACCATCAATCCGTGCTGACGTTCATCCCATCATTCGTATTTCCAACAACGTCGCTCGCGAAACAGCACAAATAGCAGCCATAGAACAAGCCGATTTAATATTAGTTGGATGGCATCGTCCAGCTTTCAGCACCAACCGTTTAGGTGGGAGAGTTGGTCAAATTTTGACCACAGTAAATACTGATGTCGCCGTATTTATTGACCGAGGAGAAGAGCGTTTAGAAAATCTCTTAGTACCATATTCAGCCAATATTCACGATGACTTAGCATTAATGTTGGCATTACGACTATTAGTTAATAAAGATACCTGTAACTTGCAAATATTACGAGTAATTACAGCTAAAGAAAACAAAAAAGAACTCAGTTACGAAGTTCAAACCATGATGGAACAACTACCATCAACAGTATGCGATCGCATCAACATCAACACAACAGAAGCGATCGAACCCATCCAAGCAGTAGTCGAAGCATCCGCAGCAGCAGACTTAACCATAGCCGGAACCAGTCGTGCTTGGGGAATCGAACGTCAAACCCTTGGTAGATATACCGACGAGCTAGCAATCCAATGTCGCTCCTCCCTCCTTATTACCCGTCGTTACAGCCAAGTAACAGCACACCTTTCCTCAGTTCTTGCAGAGATACAACCTGAAGTTATTTTGTAAGGGAACACCCCTGTAATAAATTCTCCAATATTGTAGGGGTAGGGTCTCCCTACCCTCCGCGTGATAGTGTTGTTAGGTATACGATTTGAAGATTTTATTTTCTGGAAGTCCCTAAGAGGGTGTTTATAAATCTAGTTCCCTCCCCTTGCCAAGGGGAGGGTTAGGGTGGGGTTCTTTTATTTGGGTGATAATTATGT
>NZ_NTFS01000771.1 GCF_002289455.1 Brunnivagina elsteri CCALA 953 | reverse complement strand
GGATAATGTTCCTCACACACACGATTGGGTGATACTCGATGTCAATCCCAACATTGGAGATGAACTTTACACCTTTGGTTATACACGCGATTATATCAACGGTGAACCCGCAACATTTGAATGCGAAGGATTTGACGGTGATAATCCCCCCTTAATGAAATTTAAAGCTGGACAAGTGCGATCGGGATTAAGTGGATCGGCAATTATTAACCAGAAAACCGGAAAAATCTGTGGAATTGTCAAGCGATCGCGTGATGTCGATTTTGATTTAGGAGGACGTGCAGTACCAATCAGCGTAGTTTTTGCAACATTTCCTACACTTTCCCAACAACAGCCAACTATTTCCATCAATAATCCCTTTTTACCACTAACAGGACGAGTGGAATATCCCGAATTATTTTTTGGGAGGGAGAAGGAATGCGATCGCATTTTTGAAACCCTGAATAGTGGTAGTAGTGTGGCAATTATTGGTGAAAGGGGAGCAGGGAAATCATCGTTATTATTGGCAATAAAGCGAGATGCAGAAACTTGTCTAATTCAACCCCGTAAAGCTGTGCATATCAACCTTAATGACATTTATGACGAAAATGACTTTTATGAAGCTTTTTGTCACAAAGTGGGAATTAAGACATGCAAAGGATATGCTCTTACCCGTGCCTTACAGCAACAATGCGATCGCATTTTGTTAATTCTCGATGAAATCGAACGTATGAATTGTGAAGGGTTCACTCGTCAAGTCAGGGAACAGTTACGGGGGTTAGCGGAAGGTGGAGATGCACCATTGCGTATGGTTGTAGCTGCATCGACTTCGCTAAATCAGCTATTTCCCGACAGTCACGAAATTGGGATGACTTCTCCATTTCAAGGTATTTTTATGGAGGAGACAATTTCGAGATGGGATGAAAGGGATATTCGGCAGTTGATTAATGAGCGGTTGCAGTTGACACCAATCCGGTTTAAGGAGGAGGAAATTGTGCAAATTATTAATACTAGTCGGGGACATCCCAGGGAGTTGATGCAAATGTGTAATCGGATTTACAACAAGCATCGCGGGAAATGACCTCTCCCTGACTTTTGCGGTGCAAAAATCGTCCCTCCCCTGCGAGGGGAGGGAAAATAAATGAAAATGCGAGTGAGGGAAATATTAATTGCTCCCCCTTCCCTCGCAGGCTATCCATTAGTCACATCTTTCTTAATAAAACTAAAACATACTTAAAAATAGCCAAAAGGATTGATAGGTATAGT
>NZ_NTFS01000770.1 GCF_002289455.1 Brunnivagina elsteri CCALA 953 | reverse complement strand
CTACTACTAAAACATAATTGGCAAATAGCACAGTTAGTTTTTATACTTTACAAAAATTTATATTTTTATCTAGGCGATTTTATCCAAGCTACTGGTAGTTTATTATCAAAACATTTATAGGAATCCTCCGAAAATTTTTGTCATCCTAAGTTGGGAGAAGCTTACCAAATAATGGTTCCATAGATATATTCTCAAAAATCCAATATTTCCAAAAATGAAATATTAGCTAATATCATCAGCGAAAATACTTAATCAGTAGTAGGATAAAAGACAACTGATTCAAATATACACATTGAAATAGAGTTTTTACTCCCCATAAGTTATCTTAAAGTTCCTTTATATGAAGTTTATAAAAAATCATAACTAGGGTAATATCAATGAAGATTCAGTGAATATACGGTTGATGGTAATTGTATTTTTGAAAGCAAAGTCTATAGTCAAAGAAAGAATACGTATTTATACGTTTTGGCATACTTTTTTGCTAAACATTCAATTCTAGAGATGTACCAAATACAATTTCTCAAAATATTTCAGGGCGCAAATACCAAAGCTTGGGAATTTGAAATTCCACCTCACCCCTCTGTCAATTCTCTGTTCAAGCGGATTTTGGACATTATGGGTGGCATAATCGGACTACTGATTTTAGCGGTTGTATTTATTCCTATCGCTATTATGGTTAAATTAGATAGTCCGGGACCGATTTTCTTTACCCAAGAGCGCTATGGGTTATATGGCAAAACTTTTATAATTTGCAAATTCCGCTCAATGGTAACGGATGCGGAAAAGCTGAAGAACTTAGTTAAGAATGAATCAGAGGGACTGATTTTTAAGAATAAAGATGATTTTCGGGTGACGAAAATTGGTCGTTTTTTGCGGAGTAGTAGTTTAGATGAATTGCCGCAGTTCTGGAATGTATTGGTGGGTCAAATGAGCTTGGTGGGAACGCGTCCACCAACTGCTGATGAGGTGATACAGTATAACCAGCGTCATTGGCAAAGGTTGAATGTCAAACCGGGATTAACTGGTGAATGGCAAATTAATGGGCGATCGCACATCAAGGATTTTGAGGATGTTGTGGATTTAGATTTGCAGTATCAAAGCAAATGGCATCCCATGTATGATGTATTCGTAATTTTCAAAACGATTTACGTCATTGTAGCTAGAATTGGCGCTTTCTAGAAGTATCCGATTCCCAGTAGGGGCAAACGGTTGTTTGCCCTGATTTGTATTGCATTATATTGTATTC
>NZ_NTFS01000077.1 GCF_002289455.1 Brunnivagina elsteri CCALA 953 | reverse complement strand
CGTGTAAAATAGTCAATTCACGTATTCCGTATTCCGTATTCCGTAGAGACGACCCGGTGGGTAGGGTGTTGACTTTGGGTGTTTTGAGATGGTATTTCTTCATACAGAATAGAGACTTAAAAATATGAAAATGGAAATAGGTAACGAATGGAAAAATTAAAAAGTTCGTCCAGCCGATTAATTCGTCTTTTTCAAAAAAGCCGAGAGAACTGGAAAGAAACAGCCCTTGAAAGACAAAAAAAACTCAGAGCGCAGGAAATAAAAATTAGAGATTTATCGCTCTCACGGGAAAATTGGAAACAACGTGCGATGAAAGCAGAAAAAGAATTACGTATCCTTCGTACCGACTCGGTTGATGGACAAAAAAAGGGGAAGCAATTTCAGAAAAAATAGAGATAGTAACAGCTACTGGACATCATTACAGCGTACAAACAGTACAAAAAGCAGTACAACAAACAATTGATTCTGGCAGTAGTTTACGAGGAGTTGAGAAAAATTTAAGATTGGACACATCGAATGAGTCCGTATATGACATATGACCGGGAGGAGGAGACGACCCACCGGGTCGTCTCTACGGAATACGGAATACGGAATACGTGAATTGACTATTTTACACGACCTCGGAAACGGACAAACCCGTAGGAATTAACTGGTGTTCCAGGTGCGATCGCGTTTGGCAAATCCTTTAAATTCACAACTACAACACCATTGGTATTGGAACCATCGCACTTGATACCTGGGTACTTAATCGTGGGGTCAACACCTGGGGATAAATATTCTGCTTTATCCCCATCGTTGCTATTGGTGAGGGATTCTGTTGCACCATTGTATTGCCAAATAATACCTCGGTCAGCACCAGGAAGACCAGTTATATTTTTGGTGGGGAAACTATTGAATGCAGTTGGGATGAAAGTGGCATTTTCGGGAACGCGATCGCATATCAAAACATTACTTGCTGTTGTGTCACCTGCGGATAAGTAGTAGATGGTATATTCTATTTCATCGTTAGGTTGAACGTTTCCACCATTAATACCACCAATTAGGAAAGTGCTGGGGTCAAGCCAATTTTTTGTATCCGGTTTGGCTGGAGATACGGGATTATCTAAGGTGTTGTCATCGTAGAGGTTGGTTATTTCGTCTATGTAACCAGCTAAATTATCGCCGTTTTTAGTGGTGGTTAAATTGTTGACTGCGGTAATCCGTTTCACGAGTAATACGTTGGGATTGCTAGGAATCCGATAACCGAAATCAAGGGTATCTATAGTTTGGGTAGCGCTAGATAAATCGGCATTTTTCTGGGTTGGTGTAGTGGCTGTATAACCTGTGGGGACACCACTTTCCACCTTGACGATGAAATCATTATGATTTGCACCAGTAGCGCGATCGTGAGGTAATAAATCGGTAAAATTATAATTACCATTCGCGTCAGTAACTTGGGTAGCTAATTTCGGATCGGTAGCATCAATTACCCCATTTTTATTAATATCGCGGTAAATTGCCACTGTTACCCCAGCAATACCAGTTTCACCAGTATCTTGAACACCATCACCATTAGTATCGCTCCAAACGCGATCGCCCACACTCGCTTCACCAACGACGCATTCCCCCGCATCGCTGACGACAATGGTGGGTTTGATGGGTCCGACATAGGTTCCATTGGGAAGGAGTTCTTGGACATTCCCACTACTAAACAATGCCCATAATTTGCCATCACCAGACTTAGCTAATTGATGATTTCCACTAGGAACTCCAATATTTGTGAATGTATTCGTGTTGAGGTCATAATTCCATAAATGGGCAATACGTGTGGAAGCATTTCGCGTTGTAATTCCCAGAATGACTCCTGTATCGCTAATTGTGAAGTCTCCCCAATCCTCATCTGTACGAATCATGCCACCACCGGAGTTAGCAATAATATTCAGGGGTGTGACCTTTTGAATGGTTTTGCCATTGGAACCGGGAGCGAAATCGACTTTAAAGATTTCAAAATGGGGATTAGTATTTGGATTGCCATCGACACCAACGTAGAGAGAGCCATTGTAGAAGGCAGCACCACCACTCGAAAGGGTTGTGAAGGTGTTTTGGGATGTATAGGAACTGGGTAAGAAGGAGGAGAAGTTACTGGTGATGGTGATGTGTTGTCCTGAAATTGCATCCCATGCATAGAGCGAATTGCCATCACCGTAGAAAACTAACTTGTTTGCATGGTCTGTTGCCATTCCATTGATAGCGCTAGTATTTCCGGTTGTAGTCAGTTCGATACTTGCACCTGTAGCTCCATGAACTGCAAATAGTTTGTTGGGTGTTACGGTTGCGTAGACCTCACCGTAAGGACTTTTGCAGTAGGTTGCTGGAGGTGGTGGAACTATATTGCGATCGAAACCAAAGTTTTGTCCAGTAATATTAGTGTTTGTTACTGTTACCGCTAAATCATTAGGTGTACCTAAAGTTAAATCTGGGGAAATATCAGTATCAGTAGTATCTGCTTGGATTTTATAACTACCGTTAGTAACACCAGTGAAAGTGTAAGCACCATTTGCGTCAGTAGTAGTGGTTTTGAGAACATTATTGCTGCTATCGAGGAGATTTACAGTAATATTTGCTGGTAGTTTGGGTTCAGTTGCATTTAAATCATCACTGCGATCGCTATCTTCGTAGAGTGTACCGGAGATGTTGTATGTGGGAGGTTTATAACCGAAATCAAGGGTATCTATAGTTTGGGTTGCGCTAGATAAATCGGCATTTTTCTGGATTGGTGTGGTAGCTGTATAAGCTGCGGGGACACCGCTTTCTACTTTGACGATGAAGTCATTTTTTCCCGCTCCCGTTCCCCTGTCGTGAGGTAATAAGCTGGTGAAATTATAATTTCCGTTCGCGTCAGTAACTTGGGTGGCTAATTTCGGTTCATTCGTGTCGATCACTCCGTCTTTATCAATATCCCTGTAGATGGCTACGGTAACACCAGCAATTCCTGTTTCACCTGCATCTTGAATACCATTACCATTAGTATCGCTCCAAACGCGATCGCCTACACTTGCTTCACCAGTTACGCATTCCGCTCCATCTGCACTACTATGACTTCCTGTCGAGCTAGCATTACCCACAGTTTGAATAGTATTACCAACAATCTGAATTTCCATGACACTGTTAGTTCCATTCCGGAATGCCCACAACCGACCAGAACCATCTTTCGCTAACTGGGAAGATTGGGGGATATTATCTACTAAGTCAGTAAAAGAACTTGTGTTTAAATCATAACTCCAGTATTTTGCAGTTCCACCACTTGAACCGTAAATAACACCTTGGTTACTAATAATGAAATCTCCCCAATCACCATCGTTTAATTTTCCATTGGCTTTGCCGACTCCGTTGATATTGAGTGGTGTTACTTTCTGAATCTGTTTACCGTTACTACCTGGCACAAAATCGACTTTATAGATTTCAAAAACACCTGCGGATGGTGGGTCTACACCAAGATACAATGAGCCATTGTAATATGCTGCACCACCATTACTTAAGACGATAGCGTTTTGAGAAACTGCCGGGTTGAATGTGCGAATATCTGACGTGATGGTGATGTGTTGGTTGTTGATGGCATCCCACGCGAATACTTTAGTACCTTCTGCGTAGTAGACTAAGTGATTAACGTGGTCAGTTGCTAGTGAGTTTACAGTTCCAGCTAGTCCAGTTGTTGTTAGGGGAATTGTTGCACCTGATGGAGCATGAACTGAAACGATTGTACTTCCACTTTGTCCTGAATACACTTCGTTATAAGGACTTTGGCAAGCTACGCTTTGAGCTAAGATTTTCTGACTGGGAAGCAAAAAAAATAAAGTCGTTGAGGGCAACGTTGTTAGTAGTGTGAAAAATATGCTAGTGAAATACCGCTTCTGAAAAGTTTTGCTTTGAGAGAGGGGAGCGATCGCGCTTAAATTTTTAAATAAAGACTTCATAGTTTAGTTCCAATAAAAGTACATAGCTTGTCAGGAGTTGGGTAAAAATAACTTGAATATTTGCGACACTTTGTCAAAGTCGGTTTTTGTATGCGATCGCATTCATTAGGGTTGATTTTGTGGAATTTACCTATTACACACATCGTATACATCGTATATATTGGAAAGACAAACAAAATCTAAGTATTCGCATTAATAAAAATATCGATAAATTAGAAAAGTTTTACAAATAAACAACAAAAAAAATCAGTCGAATCAAACGATTCAAACGTGTGAATTCAAGCAGCGTGGCTAGCTATAGGGTTTATAAGGTTTGATTCGACTGAAAAAATACAACAGTTGAGGTGTGAGAAGAAATAAGAGAAAATTCTCTTTTATCTTTGTCAAGTTTAGAGCTTGACTAAAGTATTATTCCCATTAATTTAGGTAATTTTCTACGTGATAACACTGAAAATTTACCTATTTTTTATGTTTGTAAAAATGCGAATAAGATATATACAGAGAGACGTAGCATTGCTACGTCTCTACATTAAGTGTGGGTATTACATCCATAAATTTGTGAGGTTATTTTGGTCTGCGTCCCATTTGAGGGGATTATTAATTATGTATTCTCGAATTCTGTCTAATGAACCATCAGCACGAATAATATGTTCATAAAACCGGGATTGCCATGCAAAATTGTCATGATTATTTTGACGACACCATCGGGTTACAGCAGATTTGTAGGAACGCGCGATCGCACTTAATGAACCTGATTTGGGGGATATTTGGGACATAAACTGACGTTGGGTAATATTACATTGGGTATCCTGTTGGATGGTGTTGAATTGTGTAGAGACGTTGCACTGCAACGTCTCTACATTTTGGGATAGGGGTTTATCAATAATGATAATCCCGTGGAGATGATTGGGCATAATTACATATCCATCGATTTGGGTATGTTCAAAATGATTAGGAATTTCTATCCAACATTTTTGGGCAATTTCTCCTATTTCTGAAAGTTTTACCTGACCTGAAATGACTTGACCAAAATAAGGAAGGCAATCTTTAATACATATTGTTACGAAATACCAACCATTAGCGGTATAGTCATGGTTTGCGAGACGTGTGGATTCTATGCGATATTTTCCCTGAAATTTTGGTTTGGTCATAGTTGGAAATTGTTGGTGTTGTGTCGCATTTTGTAGAGACGTAGCAATGCTACGTCTCTACATGATTCATTGATTTTTACCGTTCTATTTGTAAGTCGTCATCCTGTGGTTCCAAGATAATTTCTATCCCACGAATATCGAAAAACATGACTTCAACTCGACGGTTGTAAGCATGTTCGACTCTATCTCTACCAGGTGTTTTCAATTTTCTTTCCCCAAAGGAACGAAGTGTCATTCTTTCTGGTGCAATACCTTTTTTGATTAGATAATTTCTGGCTTTTGTTGCACGTCGGAATGCTAAATCTTTGTTGTAAGCGTCGCTAGCACGAGCGTCTGTGTGTCCTTGCAGTTCAATGACAATCGTCGGATATTGCTGTAATACCGCAGCGATTTTATCCAGAACTTTGCCACTTTCACCACTAATAAAGTCCTTATCTAAGGCATAGTGGATATTATTGGGAACCCGCAGACGAATTGCTTCTGGTGGTGGTTCTGGAGTTGGTTCAACTGGAGGTTCTGGAGTGGGTTCGGGTGGTTTGGGGGTTGTACAGTTGGGGATTTCTCCTTTGGGGTTTGCTAAACCATCCTGGTTTTCCAGAAGTTCGACATTTTTGCGAATTTGCACCATTTCTTCGGGGTTGGTTGATGTCACCAAAGCCGAGTATGCTGGTTCAGAGGTTCCGTATTTGGGATGAGTTGCGATCGCGCTTACCATTTCCCCTGGTTGTAGATTTTCTAATGTTGCTCCAAATTTTCCTTTTTCGTCTGCTTTTACTGATGTAATTACTTGATTTAATGCTCCTTCAGTAACTTGATAAATTTGCACCTCTGAACCTGGTTCAGTTATTCCATCAATGTGAACTTTATTATTGATATTTAAAAATTCTTTTGATAGAAATTCTGGTGAATTAATTGCTGCATTTCCCGTGTCTAAACGACGATTTGCTGATGTTCGTTTGGGGTTTTTGCCATCACCTCGTTGAAAGTCTTGAACATCAACATTTCCTCTAGTATTTAAATCAATACTAAGTCCTTCAATTTTGGCAAAGCGGTTATTTTCTATTTGGTTGCGAACAGATGCACCGCTATTAAATGAACCATTGGGAGGAAATGCTGTGACTACAACACCGGAACCAGCTTGATTTATAATTTTGTTATTGCTGATTTTGTGGTCACTTCCCATTAAATATACTGCCGCACGTCGCAATCTACGACCGTTATATCTAATGTCATTATCTTTAACTTCTACTGCACCTTCGGGTTTAAATAGAAATACTCCACTACCATCGTTTGCACAGAGCAAATTAGCACGAATTTCTGATTTATCGACTTTACCATCTAAACGGATAGCATCGGGCATTCCCGCTAAACCATTGCCGATAATTACATTTTCAATAACCTGGGTTTGTTCTCCCCTAAATCCCGTAATAATAGCGCTACCATCGTGGTAAGAAATGCGATTATTTTTAATAATTGTCCCCACTGCATTAAATACCGATACCCCAAAAGCTGAAGGTATTTCTGGCATTTTTTCATCGGGTGTAATTCCCAACCAGTTATCTTCAATTACCACATTTTTAGCTGGATTGGTGTGGTTTTTGATGTCGCTGGATGCGATGAAGATATCAGCAGGGGGAAGACTTGCGGTAATTTGGTGCTTTGAGGTAAAGCCGTATAAACTCAAACCACGAATGGTGATGTTATCTGCAACTATAGATAATCCGCGAAATACTTCTTTTCCAGATGCGGGGGTAATTGCTACAACTGGAGTTGTGGGTAATGCAGGGACAAAATCTTTGGCATTTGCGGGTTGTGTGCGATCGTATCCTGGTTGGGTTGTTCCATCAATCACGACTCCAGGGGATGTTAAAGCTGGTAAAATCTCGGTGAGTTGGATGGTGGTTTGTCCAGCAGGTAGGTTAAATTCAATTCGCGAATTTCCGCTTGCTGGTTGAACCTGGGCTTTTTCGCTAGGGGTGAGTTTATCTAGTGCTAGGGTATTATTGGAGAGTGCGATCGCTTCTCGTAATGTCACACTCTCATCGGGTTTTATCTCATCCCCGTTACTGTTGACGGTGATTTTTAAAGAGTTTTGAGTCTGTGCAGTAGCTATGTTGGGGATGAAAGCGAATAGGAAATAAGGAAGAAGAAATAAAGTAATTCGTTCTTTTATTTTGCCACTGAATCTAGACCTAACCCCAGCGCTGACTTGCGTCATCGCATCCCCTTCCCTGCGAGGGAAGGGGGAATAAAGTATTGGGGAATAAAATATTGAGGAATAAAATATTCTTGTATTAGTATTATTCCCCATATTCCTCCCTCCCCTCGCAGGGGAGGGACGACTTTGACACAAGTCAAAGTCAGGGAGAGGTTCTTTATTTTCTTGGTGCTTCATATCCCGATACCCTCACTTTGCTGCTGCGAACTATGTTGATTTTTGTGTTTTCGGAGAGCTTGCACCACTGATTCTTTCTGCTGACTGGGTGGACGTTTTTGTAGTCCAAATCCGTCAAATAGTTCGTTTAGCTTAACTGTTAACCCCAAGTACCCACCTCCGGCAGAACGCGTACCAGAGAAGTCACGGTCATCCACTTTACCAAAGACGTAACCAGCAGAAAGTCGCAGGTTTGGGGTGAGGTAATAACCTGTTTCCACAACAAATCCGGTTTCGGTGTTGTCCGATTGTCCAATCCACCTTGCCTCACCAACTAAATCCATGCTGTATCCTAGACGATACGTAGCTCTAACTTGTGCCAAATTTACGCTAGCACTACCGATTAAGTCGCTTGCCAAATATGATGTGCTGTTGCGAAGGGCATATTTTCCATAGAATTCCCATTGCCAGTTAGGTGCATAAATGGCTTCAGCAGCAAATGTATGGTCTTCTGAACCCGTACCACTACCAAGTTGAATCGTATCGGGAATTACTGAGGGGTTTTTGCGATATTCGTACTGCAACAAAGCGTTAAATTTGTCGTTGCTGGGGTCGCGATATGCTAAACCCAGTTTGAGGTTAGCAGTGTCACCTAAATCTAATATTTTCTGATTTGATGCATTTGCTTGTTGGTAGCGAGCTAATGCTGTGATGGCTGGTGATATTTTTCCGGTGACTCCTGCGGTAATTACGGTGTTTGCACCTGCGGAGGAAGTACGATGTTCGTATTTAACGCTGCTTTGGAAGCTGGGATTGTCGGAATATTCTAAACCAACGCTGTAACTATCACCACCATTAAACCCGATGGAGGAAGCAGCTTGTCCGACGGTGAAAGGTTGGGCAAATTGCTGTCCAGTTGCATTTCTGGCTTGGAAGTTACCGAAAATGTGTTCGTAAGCAAGATTGAGACGCAAACCTGGGGAAATTATCCATTTATTGTTTAAGCCAACAGCACCTTGGGTTGTGACTTCGTTTGCACCTCCCAAAATCGAATAGCGTCCAGTAATTGCCGTATCGCTACCGAGTTTGTGTTCTCCATTGACACTGAGGGATGTAATCGAATTACCTTCAAATTGTCCCCCATTATAAAACTGTTGCGCTAGCGAAACATTAATTCCTGGAAGTACAGCCCAATTTAAACCAAAGACAGTTCTATCCGGATAAACAGTGTCTTTTTCGGAAGATAGAGTAAGTTCATTTTGAGCTTGGAAACTGAGATTTTTAGTAATAGGGACATTGAGTCTAGAACGCAATTGATCTGATTTACTACTTAATGCACTATTGGGAATCCTGTCTTTGCGATCGCGACGAATCCAATCAAAATCAAAGATGCTATTACCGAATTTTTGTTGAATCCCCGCAGATATTGTAGTTAAGGAATTATCAACTTTGCTACCAGGAACCGCTTGAATCCGGGGAGCAAACAAATCTTCAAAGCTAGTTAACGGTTGTGGTGCAATCCCAAAATTATCCTCATGGTCATATTGCAAACGTAAATTCGTACTTGACGACAGTTTACCCGTTACCTGTGCCCCATAGCGAGTTTGTCCCGGAACAAAACTAATCGTGGCATTATTAGCAAATCCAGTATCAGCAAAACGGTAATACGCACGTGCTTGGACATTGTTGAAAATTTGTCCTTCCGCTTCCAAACGATACGCATCACCACTCACATCCCCCATCAATTCAGAATTGTTACGCGATCGCGCAAATTCGGCAACAAATTTACCTTGGGAACCAAAAGAAATTAACGCATCCGCACCAAATAACTCAAAATCCCGTACACCTTGATCTTCCTTCAAATAAGTTGCAGCTAACCAACTTTCATTCCTTAAGCCCCGTGCCAGATTATATTGCAACCTACCTGCATAGATATTACTTTCCGAATCTTGACTATCATATTGATAACTAGTGACAATCCGACGAACCAGAACCTCACCAGTTTTACCAATATCAGTCCGCAGAATCGGTTCCCGGAACAAAATCGTTCCCCTGTCATAATCAATATCGTAATCAGCACCACGATTTAACTGCTTCCGCTCCAACACAGTACCAGGACGATTTAACTCCTCCAACTCCAAGAAAATATTCTCACTACCAGGAACCAGAATCCGACGAGAAAGAAAGTAAAAACCACTCGTTCCATCAGGTGCGATCGCATCCCGTTGGAATCCTTGAACATTATTACCGTAGAAACCAGTAACTTGTAAATTCCCCAGATTATAATTTGCCTTAAAACCATGCAACTGACGAGTTATAGCACTGAACTGTTGCGAACTCCGAGCAAACTCCTCCGTATTGTAATCACCCCACATCGCATAGTCAGCAGCAGCACCAGGAATCTTAGAAGAACGCTCAAACCGCAAAAACAGACTATCAGTAGAAGGTGTAACCACATCCAGCTTAGAACTATCCCCATACACAGGATAACCCTGTTCACTAGATTGATAACTCCTAAACAACCGATTATCGCAATTACAATCCTCATTCAAAGAACGGGAAGTATTCAAAGCACCAGTAAACAGCCATTCACCAACCTTACCAGTAGCAAAAATCGCCGAATTGAAATCTAACTGGGTACTCTTATCCTTATCTGGACGGAGAAAATCGCGGAAACTACCAAAATAATCAGTACCCCTAGCACCCAAACGCAAATCCACAACACCAGTCACCAAACTTGGACGCAAAGCAGTTACAAACTCCAACTGCGTATAACCCTCCAAATCATTAGCAGTTGCTCGAATCCTGACATTTTGCGCCTTCAAATCAGATTTCAGCGTTGCAGTAAACTGTCCATTCTTCGCTTCCACCTGAAAACCAGGTTGATCCGGCTTCAAATCAACACCAACAAACTCCCCAGAAGTCGCATTCAAAGTTGCGATCGCATCACGATTCGAGCGATTACCATTAGCATCAACAAACTGCCCCTTCACCGTTGCCAGCGAACGACCATCCGCAGGAATACGAGCTTCCACAGTATCCAAACTCAAACTAGTCGGAGTACCCCTAACCTCAACCCTCACACTAGAAACAGGTTCCGTCATTCCCACAGGTTGAGCAGTAATAGTATTTTCGCCCTCCTTCAGCGAAACACCATACCAAGTCTGCGTCACCAAATTAGTACTAGCATCAGTCTCCGTCCGTCCAATCTGGTCACGGTTAACCAACCCACCATTCACCCGCAACTCAACATCAGCACCAACAGAAAACTGTAACACAACCGTAGCAGCAGGAATATCCGCGATCGTATCAGCAGTAGGAGAAAGAATTTTAATTTGAGGAATAGTAGAAGATAAAGAAGAAACTCCTCTTTTTTCCTTTGCGTCTTTGCGACTTTGCGCGACACCCTCCTCCTTCCTCCCCTCAGCCAACCTCCGCAAACTCTCAGGTAACTTCACATCCTCACTAGGCTGAAAAGCTCGAATACCCTCCTTTAACTGTTTCTTTCGATTCAGAGCATTTTCCAGCCTTTCTCCCGTAGAAACACCACTAGAATTACCTATTACAGATGGAAACCCAACCTCCGAAGCAACAGCAGGCAAATCCTTACCTTGATTACCCAATAAACCCGTATCAACCTTCCCCTCTAAAACAACCCCTTCCTGAGCAGATTCTTCAATCAAAAAATCATCTTCACCAACTTGACTAAAAGCATCCAGAGATTGTGCCCGAACCATACCCGGAGCCAAAACCAAACTCAAAGCACCAACCAACCCACCCATAAAGACAAGATGCGATCGCTTAACCCTAGCCCTCATCCCCTCCCCTCCGCGTCTCTGCGTCTCTGCGTGACACTTTAAATCCCGTTCTCCCACTACAATCTCAAATCTATGTATCATTTAACCTCCTCCTGAAAAGTGGGAGTAACCGCAAAATTCATCCGTACCGTACCACCTGGTTCCAAGCGCACAAGCCTCGATTGACTATTACGTTCCTTAAACTTAGTATTCGGAGCCAAAGTATAACCAGGAAGACTACTTAAATCCAAAACCCCAGTCTGGCTTCCCGGCTTCACATTCGCCACAGAATACAACCCATTTGGGTCAGTAGTAATACGGTTGCCATTATTCATAAAAACAACTGCATTTGGCACACCCGGTTCCCCTGGTTGTTGCTCCCCGTCAAAATTCTTATCGACAAAAACCCGACCAATAATAGTACCGCAATCCGACGTAATCCCCGGTCTAATTTTTAAATCGTGGATTGCTGGACCATCCTTAGCAGCAAACCCATTATCAGCCCGTCTCACATTCACAATTGCCGTATTTCGACCAGTTCCCCGGACAGAATCGCTAGTAAGTTGTGCCGCGTAGGCAATATTTAACACCAAACCCCGTGGAATTATGGCATCAGTACGGAATGTAACCGTAGAACCTTGCCGTTCAGCCGTCACATTTACAGCTTGACCGTTAATTTCACCCCGCACCGACTTGGCAACAAAATTGAATCCCAAGGGCAGATTATCAGTGGCTACAACGCCATTCAAACCCACATCCGAGAGATTTTTGACCGAAAGACGATAAATAGCCGTATCCCCAGGTTCAGCAGTTGCCCTGTCCCCAGATTTGATAATTTGTACTTGGTTGGGTTGACACATTCCCGTCGTAAACTGGAACGCCAATAAATCCAGCCCGACAGTTTCCGCATTCGGAACAAAAACCACAGTATCGGTGAAAGTTGTCCCACCAGTAGTAGTAATCGGTTGACCATCCAACGAAGTTGCCGTGTAGCGAACAACACCATTACCAATTCCACCCGTACTATCAACAATCTGTAGCTTGATGCGTCGTTGAGTATAAATAGAATTTCGCGGTGGATTAATCACCAAAATATAACTTTTACCAGGAGCGATTTGACCTTTATTTGGATCGAATAAAAAGTTATAAGTACCCTTTGGCTCTTGGTTCGTAACAAAATAGGGATTACTATTTTCCGTATTTGGTTTCAATCCCCCAGGAACACTATTATTTTGAATATCGGGTAACTCAGTTCTTGTCAAAGAAACCAAATTACCTAACTCAGTTCCTGTTGGATCGCTTGGATTTGGTTCATATAAACCAACAGAAAAACCCGTATAGTCGGGTAAAAGTTCACCACCACATCCTAAAATACGTCCCAAAGGGTCAACTAGTGGTTTTGGAGTCGCATTTAACTGACTGGATATACCTTGAAAATTAAATCTGCTGGCAGGATCGGTATAAGAGTAACTTGCTTGGTTATTAATTGCTGGACGTGCGATTTTCTGTTCAGTTTGTTGTGCGATCGCATTACCCGTAGAGCTATGTAAAACACTACCAATTAATACCGTTGTAGTCACTCTTTGCAACCATTTTCTGTCCAGATATCTTTCTAAATATCTTCGCTTTTGGCGTTGCGGACAATTCACTTAAAATTTCTCCTCTAAAATGCCATAATTTTGATAAGTAAATTCACTTAAAAAACAAAATATTTTTGTCAAATAGTTTCTAATCTTGGTTGTTAAAATTGATTTTCCAGATTTACTTTCCAGATTTATTTTCCAGATTTACTTGCCAGAAAACCAACCATTGCCGTAAATACACGACAACGGCTGATAATAAATTGAGCAAGTATGAGAAACAGTCGGATGTCAAAGGCAAGATTTTTCTGTTTAACCCTCTCCTTACCAAAAAGAGGGACTAAGAATTATTTAACCTGCACTTGATAGCTACCTTTAACAACACTCTTCGCTTCCACCGATGGAATTTCCATCCGAATGTGGGTATAAGCGCTTGCAGGTGCTGCTTTAGTTTCCACTTTGCCGTTAGGGAGAGTCACTTTAACAGTGGGATTTTCCACAAAACTACGTCCAGCATCAATACTATAAGTAACCTTGGCATTACTCTTAACATCTCCAACCGCAGACTTCAACACAAATTCCATACCTTTAGGAATAGGTTGATTAACAGTTAAATTTTTAACCTGTTTGTCACTGATATTCTCGCCACTGATTGTATAACGTAATACGTCACCAGGTTGTACGCTTACTTGACCTTTCAAAGCTTGCCAAGACTTACTTTGCTTTCCTTGTTGGTCTTGAGCAATTACCTGTTTTTCCGCATCCAGTTGTAAAGTAACCTTCTGTTGCTTTTGGACATTTTGCGCGTTTACACCCGACTGGAAAAAATTCTTAGCTGCGGGAATTTGAGCAACTACGATCGCACTAGCGATTAATGTAACCGCTCCTAATCCGAATAGATAACTACGTTTCATGAAAAAACCTTTTGAATTTGGAAAAAACTTGATTTGGGAAAATTTGGGAAAATTGCGATCGCAGAAAATTAAGGAATGAAACTTAAGTTAAAACTCTTACCCTCTGCGACTCTGCGTCTTTGCGTCTTTGCGCGAGACAAATTCATATTTTGAATCACGCAGAGAAAGACGTGAATATTGCGTCTCTCTCAGCGAATTACTAATTCACCTTACGTTGGAAGATAAATTCCCGTTTCTCACCAGGTTGAACAATACCTGTAACAGTATTTATGTACTTGGAAACATCCGTATCTGCGGTTGTACCAGTTTGGTCAATGCTGGAATTAGTACCAGTTGCACCGCTATAGAATTGGATTGTTGAAGCACCCGTATCTTTTGCTGTACCAACAATATTACTGGTATCGATTTGACCATTTACATCAGAATCTTTTGCCCAGTTATTCTTGCCATCACCAGCAGTAGTGCTGAGGGTTCCATCTTCCACAATTACTACTTTGTCAGCTTTCAGAGTGACGTTACCAGTACCAGATTGAGCTTCAGAAATATTTGTGTAGGTAATGCGGTACTCAATAATATTTCCAGGTGCAGGTTTTTTCGGATCGACGCTGAATGTACCATCATTACCTTGAACCGCAGGACCAGTTCCTGGAAGAACGCGAGATTCTTTCAATAGTTTCAAGAAGCCAGTATATACGCGATCGATGGTGATATTCTTCGCAGTTTCAGCACCCAAACCAGGTGTTGTATCATCAATAAACGCTGTGATGGGTACTGGGAATCCTTTTCCTGTGTCAGTAGATAATGCTGTATTCGGGGGCAAATTAACTTCCACCCCGTAGTTCACGCTTGCACCAGGTGCAACAGCTGGAATGGTGATGTATTCAGTAGTTGCATCAATTGGGGAATTTGTTGTTGCTGGGTTATTGTCAGTATCAAATAAGAAAGCTGTACCATCCCAAACATAAGACCTTGATTCGGAACCGTTGGTAATTGTGACTACGCTATTAACGGGTAAATCAGCAGGTGTTGCAGGTGGTGTGGGAATCAGCGAAATGCTACTAGGGACAGTACCACTATTTTTGATAGTATTGGTGAATGCTACTGGTGATGGATCAATTTTATCTCCGGGTTTCTTGTCGGTAGGTACGAAAGAAGATTTATTAGTAAAGTCGTCGTTATTGTTATTCGGACCAGTGGCATCTGGTGCGCGATCGGGACCGTTTAATACCGCAGATGGAACAGCGACATCCAAGACAAAGGTGTTCGCTTCACCACCAGGTCCTGTACCACTGTTGTTATTCCCCGTATCTGTACCCGTGGTTGTTAACTCGGCAGGGGTGTCAATCGAGCCGTCGGTAATTGTCGATGGTGTATTGGGAATACCATCACCATCGGGATCGGTCGAACCAGGTGGAATTGTCTTACCATCGTAGTTACTTGGGTTTTGGTCACCTGATTCATCGTAAATTAGGTTATCTGGGATACTGTCACCATTGGTATCAACTGGCGGTACACCGGAAGTTTGACCGAATAACTGAGCGATGTTATTAACTGTCAATGGTGCCGTCACACCAGCCTTAACTTTGACTTGGACGTTAAAGCCATTCACTGTTTGTCCAGGTGAGACGGAAGTGACAACATTCGGGTCGTTGACAAAACCGATGCGGGTAACTGTGCTGAGGTTTACTGGTTGTGTCAAAGTCCAAGTAGCAGCATTAGCATTGATTGTAACTGCATCAGTTGTGTATACAGCTTGCCAACCAGGAGGAGGTGTAGGTGCTGCTGCTAGTTCTGTATTTGCGGGAATTGCGTCTGATACTAAGATTCGCGCACCTGTCAAACCTTTGATTGCTGTACCTGCTAGTGGTGCGGGTGTAATACCGTTTCCGGTGGGGTCGTTTAATTCAACCCGTAATCCCAAAGCATAGGTTAATTTATCGTCATCAATAAGTGGGGTTCCAGCATTGTTGTAATCGCTACGGGTTTTGAGAACTGTTGCCAGTGCGTAGGTTTTCACCGACTGGTTAACGGTTGCTTTCTGGGTTGCACTGGCTTCTCTGACTCCGTTGACTGGTACACCAGCAACTTCTCCAGTAACTCCTGTGTCGGGGTTATCAACGGTGTAAACGTCACCACCGTTAGGGCTTCTAGCTTGGTTTTGAGCGTCACCTGGGGTGTCACCCAGAGTAACGTTGATTATGTCATTAGGTTGTGCCCCAGGTTGTACTGTGACGGGTACGCGCACTTGAACCGAACCACCAACAGGAATAGAACCCGTAATTAATTCACTTCCAGAGATTGGTGTAAAGGTTGCACCACCATCTGTACTCACTTCCAAAGTACCAGCAACACCAGGACCAGTGACTCGTGCCAAATTGGGAACGCGGAATTTGGTGGGGTCGTTACCGACGTTTGTAATTGTGTAGGTATAATTAACTGTATCGCCGACTTTTACTGGGTCTGCTGGAGTGGAATCTGTAATGCCTGATGCAGTAACGGTTATACCAGCTACCTCTGCAACTGTCACCACAACAGTGTTTGAGGTAGTATTTATTTTGGTGCCTGGGTCTAATGGGTCTTCGTAGGTTGCAGTCGCAGTGTTACTAATGGATTCACCTGCTTTTGTTCCTTCGGCTAGTACAGGCGCTATGAATTGAAATAAGCTGCTAGCGAGCAATGCTGCTGCAACTAATGAGCGGTAGGATTTTGATTGTTTTTTATTCACGTTGTGATTCGCTTTTTTTCTAGAGTCGTACATGTTTTTTTGTTCACCTACTCATGAGAATGTTTTCCTGCTATTAAGAAAGGCAGGAAGTCATGCACATATTGCCTGAGCCTGTGAAACTAAAATTTTAAATAATATGATTCACAGACGAGCAAGACTATTAGTTCTAAGTTATCTGGAGACATACCTTGATTTTCTTTAGAGTTTTCAAATCTCTATTCAGGTATATATTTTTACGTTTGATGAGTTTGAAAAATTACGCTTCCGCTTTTTCTTCTCATCGTTTCGCCATTCACCTGTAGTAAAGCTAATTGATAATTGTTTCATTTGTCGTCGGTATAAATCCTGAGAGAATTACTTACCTTTCATTTGTCGTCGGTATAAATCCTGAGAGAATTACTTACCTGACTACAGAAATATCTCCAAGTCGTTTACAGATAGGCTTTAGTAGAAATGTTGTCAAAGCTGAAACTTGCTTTTTTTCTAGCGTGGTAAAACTTGCTAGAGATGTTTTGGAAACCTAGAAAAATCGTTTTTGATTTTCTTTCGCACAAACGCAATTAAGCCTTTAATTTCAACTCTCAAGTTAGTTTTACCGTTCTAGTTTTTTGCAAAATGATTGTTAATTTCAGGTATCTATAAAATAGACAAAAAATACTTTTAAAGGTTGTTTAGAAAATAAAAGAGGGGAAATAAAAGAGGGCAAACAACCGTTTGTCCCTACGGCTGTCTTTGGGTAAATACTTTACTCAAGGAGTTTAAGTCTCGCGACATTTTTCTTCTGAAATACAGATTGCCAAATTTCCCGATATATCCTTTGACTGAAGTTTTTGTTTTTATTTTTATAAAGAATGGATAATTTTTTCTTTATATTCGACAAAAAGACTCAGTACAAAATCTCTATTGCTTATTGTGCAAAGGTTATAAGCCTCCGCATCAAAACCCGATAAAAATAGTCGGGTATGTTTGACGAGTATTTTTAGCCGTGGTAGCATCAATTTACATTCGGAAGAACAGGGAAGGCAGGAATAATGACACAGGTAATTACCAAACAAGCCCAAACAACAAACGCGACTTTCACGGCATTGAAGTGTAAGGAATGTGGAGCCGAGTACGAACTAGAAGCAAAGCATGTATGCGAGTTGTGTTTTGGTCCTTTGGAAGTCAAGTATGATTTTAGTCGTCTTTCGGTGACTCGCGAGAGTATCCAAGCTGGACCAAACTCGATTTGGCGCTATCGTCAGTTCCTGCCTGTTGCGACAGATAACTATATTGATGTGGGTACGGGGATGACTCCGTTGGTTAAATCCCAACGTTTGGCTCGTCGTTTGGGTTTAAAAAATCTTTATATTAAAAATGATGCTGTAAATATGCCTACCCTGAGTTTCAAAGATAGGGTGGTGTCGGTAGCTCTTTCACGGGCTAGGGAGTTAGGTTTTACGACTGTATCCTGTGCTAGTACTGGTAATTTGGCAAATTCCACAGCCGCGATCGCAGCTTATGCTGGTTTGGATTGTTGTGTATTTATTCCTGCTGATTTGGAAGCTGGGAAGATTTTGGGCAGCTTGGTTTACAGCCCGACTTTAATGGCTGTGGAAGGTAACTACGACCAAGTAAACCGCTTGTGTTCGGAAGTCGCGAATACACATGGCTGGGGATTTGTCAATATTAATTTACGTCCTTATTATTCGGAAGGTTCTAAGACACTGGGTTATGAAGTTGCCGAGCAATTAGGATGGGAATTGCCAGACCATATTGTTGCACCTTTGGCTTCGGGTTCGTTGTTTACTAAGATTTATAAAGGATTTAACGAGTTTGTCGCAGCTGGTTTGGTGGAAGGAAAGCCCGTGAGATTTAGTGGAGCGCAGGCAGAAGGTTGTTCACCGATTGTGGAAGCATTTAAGGAAAAACGCGACTTTATTAAACCAGTGAAGCCAAATACGATCGCGAAGTCTTTAGCGATTGGAAATCCCGCAGATGGTATATATGCGATCGACATTGCTAACAAGACAAACGGTAATATTGAATCTGTAACCGACGCGGAAATCATTGAAGGCATCAAGTTGCTAGCTGAGACAGAAGGTATCTTTACCGAAACCGCAGGTGGTACAACTGTTGCGGTGTTAAAGAAACTGGTTGAAGCTGGTAAAATTGACCCTGATGAAAAAACTGTTGTTTACATCACAGGTAACGGTTTGAAGACTCAAGAAGCAATTCAAGGTTATATTAGTGAACCTTTCACAATCGAAGCCAAACTTGATAGCTTTGAACAAGCACTTGAGCGATCGCGTACTTTAGACCGTCTCGAATGGCAGCAAGTTATTGTATAGTTAGGAGTTGTGAGTTAGGAGTTAAAATTTGTGAGTAATGAGTTAGAAATTGCGAATTAATAATTTGAAGTTGAATCTCAAGTGATAATTTCTAATTATTAATTTCTAATTATTAATTTCTAACTCTTAATTTCTAACTCCTAACTATTCACTCTTAATTCCTAACTCCTAACTATTCTAAATTCCTCATTCTCAATTTTTGTTTAATATGGCAGTAAAAGTTTTAGTTCCTACCGCTCTCCAAAAATTTACCAATAATCAAGCAACTCTTGAATGTTCGGGTACTAGCATTACCGAACTTTTAAGTTCACTCGAACAAGCTTGTCCTGGGATTAAAGAGCGTCTGTGCGATGAAAATGGACAACTACGACGTTTCTTAAATTTCTATGTCAACAGTGAAGATATTCGCTTTTTAGATGGAGCATCAACACCACTTAAAGATGGTGATGAAGTTAGTATTGTACCTGCTGTTGCTGGTGGTTAATTTGTCAATTGTCTCATGTCCTTTGTCGTTTCTGATTAGTGATAAAGGGCTTTTATTTATCACCCACTTGTGAGTTAATTCGTGATTTGAAATTGCCAATCTCCGAACAATGAGAGTTTTTCAAATTTCTAATTTTTTTATCGGAGTGGGTGAATTTATCTGTATTTAGACAACTGTTTTAGAGGATGTTTGAAAAGTACCCCGAAATGTCATGCTGAGGCACGTTCGCGTAGCGTGTCCCCTTGGGACTCAGCATCTCAAT
>NZ_NTFS01000769.1 GCF_002289455.1 Brunnivagina elsteri CCALA 953 | reverse complement strand
GAACCAATTTACAGAAAAAGCGTGGGAAGCGATCGCGCACACTCCTGATATCGTCAAACAATATAACCAGCAGCAAACAAAATATTACTAAGTAGAGATAACTCTGGGGTTGTTGGATTACTAGAAATAATTGCTGCTCCCATTATCAGGGAACCTACGAGGATACTAAATGAAAGTCGATTAGCTGCATCGTCTGTTGTGCGGCGAAAACTATCTAAACCCCGGATAGAAATGTTCCACTGGAGTGTTTCCGATGTCACCTTATCTAATAATAATTCAACCTGGCGAGGGGATTGTAAAGACAGACTTTTCAGGTCTAAAGCAGTACGTAGTAAAGAGCGTACAGGACTATCACCTAACAGTTGACGACGGAATAAATCAGTTAATAAAGGCTTAATTTCGTCAAGAAAGTTGAGTTCAGGATTAAAACCACGGGCAACACCTTCGAGGTTAGCAATAGTTTTAGCATACAAACCCATATTACTAGGTAAACGAATCTTATTATTGCGAGCAACTTGGAGAAGTTCGTAAATAATTTGGGAAAAATTGATTTGCGTCAAACTGAGATTGTGATATTTCCGCAACATGCGATCGTAATCACTTTCCAAACGTGCCATAATTACAGGCTGGTTAGAATCAGCAAGTTGGAGAGTTAATTGGGCACAACGTTGCGCGTCCAAATCGACTATTGCCAGCAACATCTCAGTTAAAACTTGCTGAGTGCGGGGATCGAGTCTTCCCACCATCCCACAATCTAAAATAGCAACGCGACCATCTTGAAGATAAAATAAATTACCTGGGTGTGGGTCAGCGTGGAAAAAACCATCTATGTATATTTGTTGGAAAAAAGCGCGGAAAAGTAACGTTGTAATGGCTTTCCGTTCCTCTGCGGGGTCTTTGCCATCCTTGCTAATGCTATTATCGCCAATAATGGGAGCCTCCAGAATGGGTACACCATCAAGCCATTCCATCACCATTAATTTTGGTGTCGTTAAATCCCAATAAATTGCTGCGATCGCAATTTGTTGAGGATCGAACCATTTGCTTTTGGATAAATTGCGTCGCAGTTCGTCGGTAAAGCCAGCTTCACGGGTAAAGTCCAATTCTGCTTCTAAAGCCCGGCAAAATTCCTCTGCAATCGACTTAATTTCATAATTTTGTCCAAACTCAGTCCGGGTAACTAAATCGGCTATACCTTGAATTAAAGCGATATCCTGGGCAACGGTGACATCAATACCAGGACGCTGCAC
>NZ_NTFS01000768.1 GCF_002289455.1 Brunnivagina elsteri CCALA 953 | reverse complement strand
GCGTTCGCGTTTAATTTCCCTTTACTTTCTCATGATTTATTTATCTTTCTTGGAAGAATAAAAACTGGGATGTACCCCTTTGATACTACGTCATCACTCAGAAATCTGGCGAAGGTATTGCGTAGGGGCAAACGGTTGTTTGACCTAATTTTATCAAAGAAGGGAATAAGGAACAGGGAACGGGCAACAGTTATACTGCGAAAGGCTTAATATAGAACCACTCTCCAAGCCTCTCCCCGTTGACGGGGAGAGGCTTAATACCTGGATTTTTGTTATTCAAATGTTATTCAAAAAGTATATTTTCTAGCCATTTTTAGTATAAGAGTTCCCTGTTCCCTTTGACTGAGAAACCCGGTTTCTTCAGTTAGAATACGAAAGATGTTTGTATTTAGCCCTTGATAGTAAACCCGGTTTCTGTCGTTAGTCGCTACCCACCTCTAGATGTATTTTGATGATGTATCAATTAAATTATCCTAAGTTTGGCTAATCTAAAACACCACCGCAGCATAACGCGATTGACCCCATTGTTCGCTGTCATTTTTACCTTTGGGGTTATATGGACTGTACTGGACAATCTCCACCATTGCTGCATCGGGGGGAATTTGGGCTTGGATATCAGCCAATTCCACCGGGGTAATTTCCTTGCGAAACTCGGCACTTTTCGCGCTGACTTGTTCTTCTAACCGTTCCTTGTCTGCTTCTAATTGTTTAATTTGCTGCTGATAAATTTCAAATTTTTGGTCTCCCTGTCCCCGATATACTAAGGTGGCTAACCGTTGCTGCACATCCAACCATTCGTCAAATAACTTTTTCGTTTCTGGATTTTCTGCTAATTGGGTACGTAATGTTTGCACCGTGTCAGTCATCGCATCCATTACCCGCCCTTTGCGACGGAGTGTAGTAGTTAGGGCTAGTTTGGCTAGGGTGGGGTTTTTGGTTTGTTGTTGTAAAGCGAGGGAAACAACAGCGTCAGTTCTTCCCGTGAAGGTTTGAGCGTAATTTTGCTTACGTTGTTCTGAACCTACAGCATAAATCAGTTGTAAGTTTTTTTCTTCAACCGCAAGTCCACGGGTGAAAAAATCAGTAGCGCGGGTGATATCTCCTTTACCCCAGTAAAGTCCTGCCAAATTGTTCAGGCTATTAGCCACATCGGGATGTTCTTTTCCCAGTACTTTCTCCCAAATCGCCAGAGAGCGCAGGTAAAGGGGTTCGGCTTTGGCATAACTCCCTTGTAATTGGTAAAATACAGCTA
>NZ_NTFS01000767.1 GCF_002289455.1 Brunnivagina elsteri CCALA 953 | reverse complement strand
CAATTTAAATCAGTATAAATACGGCATTAGCTGTATTGAAAATAAAAATGTACTTGAACTAATTTTTAGCGATCGCAATTTTTTTGCCCGACTTCACCAAATCGCGTTGCTCCCCCTTTGTTTGTCCCAAGACCAAGCGGTGTTCTTTTGACCATGCACTGACCGTGTGCAAAGCTTTTAGCTTAGATTCTCGATCGTATGAACTTCTATGAGTTTTGCCATCTATGGCTACTACTTCTACTCCCAACTTCTCGACTAATGATTGTACCCACACTCGAAAACATTGCTCAAATTCTTTTGGGTTAATTCTCTCAAACACCATAGCTAAAAGTATCGGGGCTGGGGATTCCAAACGGTAGTTTTAAAAATGTTTCCAGCCATTCTTTTTTATTAAGTCCATACTCCTCAATATCCTCCCAACCCCGACTACCAGCAATTACTGCCAGAATCGATATGGTGATGATGTCGGTAAGCAAATGCCATCTCGTCCTTTCCACCCTTGGGTCTTTTACTTGTGTAAAGTATTCTTGAAACTTACTGGTAATGTCAAAGCTGTCTACGCTGGGTGTAAAACATGTTTCAGTTTTACTTTTTTTCTCGAATCCTGTTGGCATGACGGCAGGGGTTGGGGATTGATGAGTTAAATCTTACCCTACCTCAGATAGTGTCACTTTCAGTAAACTCCTATTCTCGATCAAGCAAATCCGCTTGTCAATAGGGTTTGAGACGCGCTAACCCTGTCTTTTTATTGAAGCTTGGAAAGACGAAGCAAGTTAAAATTAAAACGATAGGAGAACCATCAATCAAAGAATTACCTTCCCAAGCGATATAGCTATTTTGTCGCATATTACTACCAGGAGATGCTTTAAATTTGTTGAAGTATTTGATTTGTTGAGTTAGGGTTAAAAGCATTTATATTGAAGCAAGAACATGCTTTTAATCAAAATCCTCCAGTAATGATTAATCACTAGAGGATTTGAATCTCGGAATTATTATTTTGGAATTAGTAGTGGGTATTTTCTGCAATTGTCTCAGCTTGATTTTCTACCCTATTGCGCTCGGCATATTCTTGTCTACGCTGCCAAGAAATTTGATGTTGAATTAACAACTATTCCAAAGTTTTACCAAATTTACGGCTAGCATATTCCAGTAATTGTTCTACAGAATATCGCTTTTCTTCAACTACTCTCTATAAACACTGGCTTGGCTTGAAATATACAGATGGCATCAAATACTTAGCTGATGAAACAAGTA
>NZ_NTFS01000766.1 GCF_002289455.1 Brunnivagina elsteri CCALA 953 | reverse complement strand
CACTCTCAACTACACCCCTAAATTCACAATAATATATTTTCGTGGAAAACTCCAGTTCTCAAAATGGACGAGGTTTACTACAGTCTATCGATTACGAACTACTCCCCATGTGACTCGAAAGACGGGCTGCAAAATACTGTTAGTACAGCACGGTATTAAATGAGCCATTAGACCAGCACACTGACCGTCTGTTTAGTTAAATCCGTAGAATATATACTACGAAATTTTGGAGAAGAATATATAATTAATTTGAATGCAGCTCTTTTCATGATACGATTCTCATTCTGATATAAAACCTAAAGTCCATATGGTATAAGAATTGTAAGTTCTAGAGATTCCAAAAGGAGGTTCGCTTAAAGTTCAAAAACCGCACCCAATTAATTTTGCGTAACCACTTATTGCGGCACCCATTTGTATTGGACTTCACCTCGGTGCTTTTCAGTGTCATTAAAAGTTCCCTGCATATAGCAGCCATCAGATGAAGTCAAAAGTTTGTTGGTGCTCACATAGCTGGTATTCCCATCAGGACGTAACGTGAGAGTAACTTCTCTATTAGGCGCAGGTGTCCTTGATGCGGTAAAGCTTCCTTGTTCACTAGCAGGTAGCCAAGTGCCGCTTTTTCGCGTTGTGAACGTAATAAAAGTTGAATACTCTGCGGAAGTGGCATTTGCTATCCCTGTGGTCTCCCATCGACCCAAGGGATAGCCAGCTTGTCTTGCACATGAATCCTGCTGCTCATTAAGTGCGAGCTTGCTATTCGACTGAGCAGTCTGTAAATCTTGGGAAGCTTTTTGGACTGTTTCTCCGTTGGCTGTTAGCGCGGAACTAGCGATCGTGGCAGATACTTTTGGAACAGAACCAGCAGCGCTGATCGAAGTCGCTATGGCAATTAGCAGAACTGTTCGACGTAAATAAATCATAGCTATGATTTGCTAAATATTCTCAATTGTAAGTAAAAGACTTTCCCTATAAAGGTTATAGGCGTTGTAGACGACATAACGTCAGGGCAGAGCTTGCATATCAATCCAAGGAACAGTTATGGAATTTTCACCTTTTCTACCAAGTCGTTCTCACCGGAGATTATGTACTGGGTTGCTCTCGTATCGCAGTACTCATGTGGATCTATTGGTTAATAAAAAGGTGTCAGTGAAATTACTACAAAAAGCGCCTAGATAATATATTAGTTGAAGTAATGAAAATTAAGGCTTATACTTACGTGCAGTATATTTAAAACATAATATGTTGTCTACTTCATAACATA
>NZ_NTFS01000765.1 GCF_002289455.1 Brunnivagina elsteri CCALA 953 | reverse complement strand
CTTCTCTCCGTTACAAAACATAATTGCGTAGCTTTAGCTTCTCGCTCTGCGAGTATTACGTAGCTTGCTTCTCGCTCCGCGAGTATTGCGAATTGTTTTAACTGTCCTGGTTTACCCGTATATTCCATGACTACGACTGGGGTTACAGCTACGGGGGTTTAAAAATCAAAATATCAAATGACCAGCATTATAAATCCACTGGATGCTGACCATAAAATGGTAAAGCTTCACTCCAACTGGGACGTTGACCTTGTAACCAATCAAAGTAAGCGAGTTGTAAAAGACTTGTTACGGTTGCCGCTAAACCAGATTTTGCTTCAATTAACTGATAATTGGGATGTTCCAAAGGAACCTCGATGCGATCGCATACCCCTCTGACCTTACCCAAGCGATCGCAATTGGTTAATTTTTCCTGCCATGCTTCGGGTAATAATGCGGTATCTGTGAGCAAGGTAGTTAAACCTAATCCATTTTCCGCAGGTTGATAAATTGCTCCAAATACCTGTCCTCGTTGTGCTGGCATTTGCACCGCGATATGAATATTTTCCTCTTTCCTTTGATTCCAAGCTACAGCAGCCAAAGTTGAAATCGCAAACACGGGAATATTCAACTGCTGTCCTAATGTTCTCGCTGCTACCATCCCTATACGAGTACCTGTAAAACCTCCAGGTCCTTTGGCGACTGCGATAAACGCCATATCTTGCCAAGTTTGCGGTTTGATAAAATCCATCAAGTACTGGTGTAGATGGCTGGATAATTCCCGATCCAAATTCCAAGTTTGAGAACGGGAATCTACAGATAAATGACCCTCAGCAAAATTGCTAATTGCTAAACCTAATTCGGTTGTGGTGGTATGTAGTGCTAATCCGTATTTGTTTGCTTCCATCGAGTTTTGCGTTAATTTATCCCGTGGCAGGGATATTCTGTTTTACTTATCTTAAAGTTCCATAATACCAATTTACCTAGCATTTAAACTTTGTGGTAGAGTTTCGGAAGTCAATTCTGAATCAAAAATGGCTAGTACACCACATCCAATCCAATATCAAGGAAGTAAAAGAAGTATTGCTTCTGATATTTTGAAGTTTTTTCCCGAAAAAGTAGAGAGACTGGTAGAACCATTTGCGGGAACTGGTGCAATTAGTGTTGCTGCTTCAACCAGACATGTTACTCAAAATTTTTGGTTCAATGATATAAATAAGCCGTATCCGCTCGGTAAATCGGGGTAGAAAAAAAATCAGAATGTAAATTGGTACAGACTGCATTATAGAATATGAGACA
>NZ_NTFS01000764.1 GCF_002289455.1 Brunnivagina elsteri CCALA 953 | reverse complement strand
GTAATATTATTTTGTATCGAATGTTTTTTATGAAAATTATATGAATCTACTATGATATTGCAATGGAATATGATAACTTTTATTTAGGTCTTAAAGCGTTGAGGTGCAAACTACAATTAATCTACTAGTAATGGCAACTTTTTTCAGATTGCGATCGCTAACAGGTATTGTACTAAGTACAGGCTACGTATAGCTTGTGTCTCTTGAGAGTTACGCTAATCGCAGTAACCGCTCCCTGCGGAAATATTTCACAAATGTCTCTTCAATTACTTTACCTATTTTTTGAATTGAAACTGGATTTTTCAGACGTTTGGCTGATGTTTCCAGTTCAAGGTTAAGTCAAACTAACCTTAAACTAAGATACAACGTTGCAAATTTAGTCAAATTAAAAGCTGAAACTTCCAACTTAGCTATCCAAGCTTGATTTAAGAATAATGTACTCTGATTTATTCGCAGGAACGACTTGTTTAAAATTTTCCAATTTAGGTTATCACTGGGCAGGGTTATACCCATGAAGAAAGTTAAAATTCTGAACTTAGAAATCGATAATTTGTCGCAGGCAGAATTTTTAGCAGATTTACAATCTGGTATAGTATTCACGCCAAATGTTGACCATTTGATGAAGCTCCAAAAAGACCCTGATTTTGTTCAAGCTTATAGTATTGGTAGTCATAAAGTCTGTGACAGTCAAATTCTGTTGTATGCAGCAAGATTTTTGGGTACTCCGATTCGGGAGAAAATATCAGGTTCTGACTTGTTCCCAGCTTTTTACAACTATCACAAGCATGACGACAATATCAAAATATTTCTCTTAGGGGCAGGAGAAGGAATTGCTCTGCAAGCACAATACAAAATCAATCAGAAAATTGGTAGAAATATTGTTGTTGATTCCCACTCTCCAAGCTTTGGATTTGAGCATAATCAAGAGGAATGCCAAAATATAATCGATAGAATTAATGACTCGGATGCGACAGTTTTGGTAATCGGAGTTGGCGCTCCGAAACAAGAAAAATGGATTTATAAATATCGAGAACAATTGCCGAATATCAAAATATTTATGGCACTTGGAGCTACTATTGATTTTGAAGCCGGAAAATTACAGCGATCGCCACAATGGGTTAGTCAAATTGGGATGGAATGGCTCTTTAGATTGTTGTGTGAACCAAAGCGGCTTTGGAAAAGATACTTAGTTGAAGATATTCCTTTCTTATTTTTAATTTTGCAGCAGAAACTTCATTTAGTTTTTAAGCAAGTGAGAAAATCAAATCATCTTTTTTGGAA
>NZ_NTFS01000763.1 GCF_002289455.1 Brunnivagina elsteri CCALA 953 | reverse complement strand
CAGCAAGTCAATCACCAGGAACTAGTCAACCAACCGATCCCCTCGCAAGTTATTCACTAGAAGAACGCGATCGCAAACAAAAACTCAAAAGTCGTCGTCAAGAATTGGAAGTTGATTTCAATTTCTATCTCAACCTAGTCAACCAGAGATTTTGGGATAATAACCCCAGTCAAAAAGGACGTACCTTAACTAATGATGCCAGTGATGATAAATTACGGGCTATATGGGATGAAACAGCTGCCGACTTATTAGAAAAATTGGTTCCTTTGAGTTCCAAAGCTAGAAAAAAACTTGGAAACTATACCCCATCGGACATAAATACTTGGAAAGAGCAAATAAATGAGGTTCGCGTTGGTAGTCGAGCGCTTTACGACTTGAGCGATGCTGCTTTCCTGAGACTATTTCCCGAACAACGCAACAAAAAAGACACAGACGAATTTAAAAAACAACCGATCAGACAGGTTTGGCAAGCATACGCTAGTGACAAAGTAGATGCGATCGTATCGGGTAGCGCAACCGAAAGAATTAGCTTTGGGAATGGTGCAACGACTGGTAGTGCTAGGGGTAGTCTCAAACCTGGTGATGGTAAAGTATTTATTGCATCTTTGCAAAAAGGACAAAGAATGGTACTTGAGCTAGATGCTAATTCCAAGGTTTTACTTTCTGTATATTCACCTAGTGGCAGTACCCAGTATTTACAAAATTCTAGCAAACGTAGCCTTTCAGTTACATTACCCGAAAGCGGATATTACGAATTTGTGATTACTTCTTCCGGTTCGAGCAACTTAGAATATGCGATCGAGGTTTCCGCATCAGCAATAACTCCCCCTTCTCCGACACCAGTAGTTACATCAACACCTACACCAACACCTACACCAACGGTTACATCAACATCAACACCTACACCAACACCTACACCAACGGTTACATCAACACCTACACCTACACCAACACCTACACCAACGGAAACAACCATACCATAGCTTTTTTCTCTAGAAACCGGGTTTCTCTTTAACTCAGTATGACTATTTTCGCTGCAACACCAATCAGAAACCAGGTTTCTCCCATCACAATCAAGCTCAATGCAACAAGGTTATTCAGGTTTTCGCATTCAGGGAGAAATCGGGTTTCTGTGATAGTCGTACTAAATAGAGATTTTTCGTGAGGAAGAAACCCAATTTCCTGAGTTTTTTCTCTAGAAACCGGTTTTTTTTTTAACTCAGTATGACTATTTTCGCTTTATTTGGTAGATGCGATCGCACTCTACGATATTCCCCTTGGGA
>NZ_NTFS01000762.1 GCF_002289455.1 Brunnivagina elsteri CCALA 953 | reverse complement strand
ATCCGTTTGAAATTAGCGATCGCTTGTGGGTAAAAAATCATCTTGAAGAAGATGAAGAAAAACTACGGTTTTCAACGTAGACGAGGTTTATCTGCCCTTTTTGGACGCGATCGCCTTCTTTAACCAAAAGTTGTTCGACACGAGTACCCTGATTTGATGTTGGGGCAGAAACTTTAATGACTTCACCTTTTGGTTCCAGTCTTCCTAAGGCAGTCACAGTCCTAATTTCCGGTACACTAACTACTGGTACTGGTTTTGGTGGAGTATTTGCCGTGCGGATTCGGTTGAGTCCAAAAACACCAATACCACCCAGCAACAATGCTGCAATTATGATCATTGCAGATGGTGGAAGTTTATAGGCTTGAGGCGCAGAAGAATCTTCTAATTTCGGAGTTTCCAGCATAAAAACACCTGTGGTTTGATGACTAAACTATTTAGTTCTATAATATAATCTAGACTAAACTAAACCGAGTAGTTTAGCTATACAAATTAGATATTCTTATACATGTTGAAACTGTTACTTAACGTAGCGGGGCAGGAATAATTAAAAATGGTACGGACAAAAGCGAGTGAATCTGAACGGGAAAGTACGGTAGGGAAAATCGACAAAATATTCCAAGGAGCAATGCAGGAGTTTCTCGCACATGGATATGCAGGAGCGAGTATGGATCGGGTTGCCTCGCAAGCAGGTGTATCAAAGGCAACTGTTTACAGTCATTTTAAAGATAAAGAAGGCTTATTTAAAGCACTTATACATCAACTAGCAACAGAGAAATTTCAGAATACATTTGCGACTTTGCCATTGGATGGAGAACCTGCGGTTGTGCTACGGACAGTAATAACTAAAGCTCTAGATAAAATGATGAGTGATACCCAACATCAAGCATTTTTAAGGGTACTGATTGCTGAGTCTGGGAGGTTTCCTGAACTCGCAAAGGCTTGGATTCAGGATATTATGACACCGACCATAGAAATTTTTGGTGAATATTTGGATAGACATCCGGAGTTGAATATACCCGATACAGAAGCAACAATACGGATTGTTATTGGTTCAATGGTGCATTTTATGATGACACAGGAAATTTTTTATGGTAAAGAAATTATGCCGATGGAGAGCGATCGCATGGTGGATTGTTTGATGCACCATCTTTTAAGGGGAATGGATTGATTTTATGAAATAGTCACTTTTATCACATTTAATTCCCAGAACTATGCATTGCAACTAAACCCAGCCAAATCAATCCACTCAAAAGTATTTAATAATCTTCGTGAAGTTAAGTAATAC
>NZ_NTFS01000761.1 GCF_002289455.1 Brunnivagina elsteri CCALA 953 | reverse complement strand
CCACGGTCAAAACCTGGGGTGGTGTGGAATCGGGAGGATAAATAAAGTCAACCTCTACTTTCTTTGTTGCACCTGCTACTAATTGTAACGTCACTAAAGCTTGTCCTTGCTGTCCCCTTCTCTGCACCAAATGCAAATATTTTACCTGCATTTTTCCTAATTCATCTTCGTAACTCACCTTCACCGTGCCGCGAAAAAATATTTGCTCCACTTGGGGATTTAAAAATAATAATCTATCAGTTGCACCTTCATCTTTGAGAGGAGTTTGTATTAATATATTAACTGTTTGAGTTTGATTTGTCGGGTTATGTAATGGTAAAGTCAAATCATATTCCACCCCGTAATTACTATGTGCCCAATATGCTGTATCAGGATACCGAGCTAACATCTTGGCACTTTGAATCTGCTTAGTTGCCAGAGTTACTAAATGTACCGTTCCTAATGGGTAAGAAATCGCTTTACCTGATTCTGGGATGGTTAGTTTTGTCGCCTCCGAATTATCAGTAATTACCGCTTCCCACTTTGCACCTTGGGACACACCAGCAACTCGACCAAACACAGTAGGTTCTTTGGGTGGTTCCAATGGTGTGGGTATGGCATCCCGCTTTTCTGCCAAATTTCCATTGTTGAGTAAATTTTGCCACTCAGTTAAAGTTGGGGGACGATTGGCAGTTATGGCTAAATTGGCAATATAAATTACACCATCACTTTGTAAATGCATCATTGTTGTCCGACCATTGGATGAGGGTGCAAGCACGGCAATTGGTAAATTTGCTAATATTTGGCTTTTACCTGGTTCAATAACGATTTTTTCAGGGAAAGTATTTTGTCTCATTCCTTGCAATACATCACCCATTGTCCTGCTTCCTGGTCCCGAATAAACGTTATTTTGGGAATTATTTTGAATATCTGGTAAGGCAATAAAGGGAGCTTGTTGTGTTAGATAACTGGCAGCATTGAGTATTTCTAAGGTTACTGGTTTGTTGCCGGGATTATAAACAATTATGCCTTGATAAACAGTCCGATTTCTTGCTGGTATTTCTGCCCTAACAATGTGGTGGGAAAAAATATCAAATCTGCCTTGAAAGGGATAATTCAAATGTGCTGTGGGTGTTTTTTTTCCTTCTGTGGGAAAGGTTGAGAGTAAAATTCCATCACTTTCTACTAATTCTGGACTGTTGCTGTTGAAAGTGGGTATGGTATCGAGTTTTCCCGGTAATGGGTTGACTTGTTGGGGTTTTACTTCCACTCCAGCGATGTATTGTGGGGGAATGGTGTAGATATTGAGTGCG
>NZ_NTFS01000760.1 GCF_002289455.1 Brunnivagina elsteri CCALA 953 | reverse complement strand
GAAATTAATAAACCAAGTACACTCGCTTTCTAGATATTGATCGTAATAACGAATTAGATTAGCTATTCTCATTTCTAAATGGCTGCGCGAATGATTAGAAATCAAAATAAGTTTGAGTAGCACAACAACTAATGTTAATGGATTCCCCGGAGATAATAGCAGCATAAATAACTTCGATGGTTCTCGACCATTTTCTGTTGTCAAAAAGTCAATAGTTCGGTTGCAAATTCGCAATAACATCTCTTTGCTAATCAGTTTATCGTCATATTCTACTTTCCATGAATTAAATTTTTCCGATAACTGTTGCTGTAATGTATTCGTAAACTCTTCCTGTTGCACCGAAAATATCAAGTATCTTAATAAACTCTTTTTAAAATCATAAAATAATTCATTCTGAGTTTGTTTCAAGAATATATTAGCAATATTTTCGTAGCTAAAAGCCCCTTTTCTAACAACTATAGTCTTAATCAGCCGAATCACATTATCGCCTAAACTGCTTGGATTTTGATGCCGTGGAATGCTGGTAGAACTACTAAAATTCAATTGCGATCGCGCAATATACATCGCTAGTTCAAACTTGAATTTATCCTTTAAAACTCTAGAAAGTTTTCTTGCAGCTTCTTTTTGTTCCTGAGAATTATTTTCATTCAAAGATTGGGCAAACAACAAATACGAACTATAACGATTAACCCAATGTCCTTTTACTTCCTCACTTCGGTAAGCAAATAATTCCAATTCTTCATAATCCGTACTTCTCGCAAAATTATCTAACCAAGTTCTTGCCAGTCTCAACTTGTTAGGAGTATTTGGGTTTATCTTTAATTTAAGATTAATAAATAATTCCACTAACTCTCGAATATACTGGTGTCTTCTAGTACTTTCCCAATTATTAATTAATATATAACAACAGCGTTTTATTGTATGACGAAACTCCTCCTCACTATGCTCTAACAAAACAATATATATTCCCAGTGAAGATTTACTCGCTTCTGAATTTAAGCAATCAATAAAAGAGCGCTTAAATACCCGCAAAACTTCATCTGGTTGCCAGCTTTTGACAATTCTCAGTAAAAAGCTGTACATCTTTTCTTGCGTGTTCTGTAATTTTAGGCGTTTATCCTTCGATTTTAAAAGATGCCGATCGCCCTGACTATTTGATAAGCTGTTAACGGTCATTGCAATTCTCAAGACCAATCAGTTAGCTGTTTACGTTGTAATAGCTTAACCTTCACAGGCAAGAGTATCAATCTTCTCTTTCAAAAATCAGTATTATTTTCACAGAAAATTGATAATT
>NZ_NTFS01000076.1 GCF_002289455.1 Brunnivagina elsteri CCALA 953 | reverse complement strand
CTTTTGCAATTCCATCCAATCCCGAAGAATCATTAAATAACCAAAAAAAATATCAAAAAGTTGGTTATATTTCTGCGGAAACTGTTACTAAATACCCAGAGATAATCAAAGATGGAGTAGAAATTACGGTATTAACAAAAGAACTTGAACCTGGTTTAAACCGGAGACAAGTTAGAGCAGCTTTTCGGCAAGTTACAGAATATGCAGATATAGCCAGAGAAAGTATTCCCGACACCCAAAAAGAAGCAATTGCGGCAGCAATGTGGCAAATCTCCACAGCAAGTAAAGACAATCCTAGCTATGGTTTCAAGAAAACATCAGCAGCTTTTGCCATATTTGGAGAAGAACTAATTGGAAGATTGGATAAACTGCAATTTACCGAATTTGCAGTCGTGGGAACCCACAAATCTAGTAACGAACATTTGGGAAGAAAATGGGTAGGAGAAAAAGTCGCGTGTCATATAGAACAAGCTCCCGATCCAGCAAATCCAAACCAGAATAAACGCTGGTTAGTCGCAGAAGATAAAAAATTAGGTGTATTTCGCAGCGAATCAGCACAACTACCAATTGACACTTATTTTACAGCAGAGATAAATTCTCCACCCAGTGCATCGGTAATAATTACCAGCACTCAAGGAAATCAATTAAAAGTAGGAAATCTCAAAAAATACACTTTTGCAGAACGGGAATGGAAGGGAGAAGAAGGTGTAATTACAATTAAAATTTTTGAGAACATAAAAGGAATGAATCCTACTGCACTAATTGATAATCATCCCTTGGGTACTATCGACAAAGAATCATTTAACTTATTATCCAAAAAATTAAAAGCAAGGGGTATTAAAGTAGATGGATTTAAGTTTCAAGGAACATTAGAATCAGCACCAGCAACAATTGTCAATATTAAAGTTGACCCAGAAACAATTCAATATCCTCATATTTGGACTAGGGAGGAAGTTTTAGTAAGAGAAAAGAAAATGAGTTTATTGGATAAATTAAAACCAATTTTAAAAGAGCAATATCAACGGGGAAATAATGAAGGACTAATTCATGATGATTATGCTTCTTTAGGAATAGTTCCAATTAGAAATGAATATTTTGAACCATTTTTACAAGAAAAAGGACAAAATATAGAAGTCTTTAAGAAACTGTCTGATGAAATAGAGAAAAAATTTGGGGTTGAAAGCGCGTTAGCGAAGCTCACCGCAGGTATCGCAGTTGCTCAAAAAGGAAGTATTCAGGAGCTTTACTTCTGCGTTAATGTACCAACAGAACCATCACAGCAGAAAACAGCAGCTAGAATCAATGACACTCTCAATTTTCCTTTGGAATATGACCAATTAGAAAATGGACGCAGAACTAAATTTATTGCAATCGAACTTTCGGATTTGCAAGAAATAATCGATCGAATTGAAGGTAAGTCAAAACAACCAGTAAAGCAGGAAACAGAAATTCAAACCAAAAAAAACACCGCAGATATAACCAAAACTGAACCAGTCAAGCGTGAAGAATGGGAAAAACAGATGTTGAAGCTGGCATTTGTGAGTTTGAAAAATAATCCTGCTAATGTTGGTGAAGAAATACAAACAGCTACATTCGAGGATGGAAAGTATCGGGTAATTTATCACACACCTTCAGAGATGGTGAGGATTACAGATGAGGTTAATAATCGCGGGACGCTGTATAAAGTACAGAGAGATAAACCCATACAAATATGTGTATTTACGGAAGACGAGAAGAAAAATTTTGAGCAAAAGCAACATAAATTGGTTAAGCAGATTAAACCGAACCACCCACAAGGTTTGGAGCCAGACTAATATTATCTTTACCCCAGTTCATCCTGGGTTGTTTCCGCTTCTGCAATTAACTTATCCAAGCTATCTGGAAATGTCCCCCTTGTCACCATGTTGGAAAATACTTGGTAGCAATCGTTTTTCGCTTCCTCTTTGCGGAGAAATCCTAACCACAAAATCATGATCGCTTTTAATTCTGGGGTATCAAATGCTCGAAAAAATAATTGATATCTTTCCGGTAAAGCCATTTTCTTTACACGTCCGTAACGTTTTAATGCTCCCGTCAAAGCAAAGTGACTAGCGAGAGGATCGGAAGGAATTTGGGTTTCGATGGCAATAGTAATTGCAGCGAATAACTTTACCGTTGCATGGGTTTTAAACTCGCTTTCCGATAACTTATCACGCAGTTCGGAAACATGGTCCAATAGTTCTTGATATTGCGTCCCAAATAGTTGCGGGTGAAAATAAATCTCCCAATCATTACTGACAAACTTAGCCATCTGACAACGACTCGTCCTCTAATTCCACACCCTCAATTAATTTATGTGCAGCCTCGGACATGTCGGTTGTGTAAGGTTGTAGGGTATTATTTTTCAATCCTTCCGTCGTGGCGAAATCGAGAAACAGGCGCATCATCAAGGAATCGTCTTCATCTTCGTCATTAACCGATTCGGGAATAATTTTGACTATTGCAGTATCGGGCGACAATACTTCTATCCAACCAGAAGCATTAGCAAACTGAGGATATTCGCGGTAAAACTCTGCTGGTAAGCGAAATCCAGCAGAGTTACCAATTTTGGTGCTGCGAATATTGTAGGAGTTACTCATTATGTATATACGTGATGTACTTACATGATAGCGAAATTTTGAGGGAATACGATTTTTTTGTTGTTAAACGAATCAGCTATATATAAATTGCTACGCTATAGTATCTTTTAAGTCTTTCTTTTTCACCTGGTACAGTAGTGCTTGACTGGAAGCCATATCTACAATCAGTTTGTCAGAAATATGCCCAATGGTGGGATAGTTACACCCTCACCGATGTTGTAGGTAAAAACCATGACAAAAAGGTGGTAAAGTCGCTGTTGTTCGATTTGCAAGCGATCGCACTTCAGTCAGAAACACCTCAATCAGAAAGGAAACTATTACCAGAAGCAAGGGAAGAAAGGGAAATATTAAACGTTCTGGAAGGATTGCGGAAATATGCACCAGAACATGTGCTTTTAATTGGTCGTCCAGGTTCGGGAAAATCCACAGCTTTGGTGCGATCGCTTTTAGAAGAATCTCAATCATACCTTACCTCTCGTTCCCTGGCTCTGCCGGGGAATCCCGATTCAGAGGCTCCGCCTCCAGATTACCACGAGGCGGAGTCTCGCAATGTGGGTTCCCAGCCGGAGGCTAGGAAGCAGTTAGTAGGAAGTACCAAAATCCCTGTGTTGGTGGAATTGCGATATTACGAAACTTCGATTTTCGATTTAATTACAGCCTTTCTCCACCGTCATGACCCCAGTTTACCCATAGACAGCGATCGCGTAAAAGAACTATTGCGACAGGGTAATTTTTTCTTGCTCATCGATGGTGTAAACGAATTACCATCACCAGAAGCGCGATCGCATTTACAAAAATTCCGGCAAGATTACCAGCAAACCACCCCGATGGTATTCACGACGCGGGATTTAGGGGTAGGTGGAGATTTGGGAATTGCCAAAAAGCTGGAAATGCAACCCCTAACAGAAACCCAGATGGGGGAATTTGTGCGCGGGTATCTCGGTGAAACCGGAGAAGCGATGTTGCAACAGTTGGGGGGAAGGTTGAGGGAATTTGGGGAAACCCCATTGCTGTTGATGATGTTGTGTTCGGTATTTGCTAGCAATGGGAATCAAATCCCAACTAATTTGGGTTCGGTATTTCGTCTATTTACAGAAATGTACGATCGCCAAATCAAGCAAGATATTCCCGTTACCGATGAATCACGACGTTGGTGGAAACGGTTATTACAGCATTTAGCCTGGACAATGATGCATGGAAACACCCCAAACCCCCAATCTACAGACGCGATGTATCGTGTCTCCTTACCATCCACCCCACCAACCGAATTCCTGGTTGCCATATCGCGATCGCAAACAGAGGAAATATTCACCGCATATCTGGAAGGGAAGGTAAATTGTGCCGCAGATTGTGCGATTAAATGGTTGGATGATTTGCTCAAACATCATTTAATCCAAATTGGGGCAGAAAACAAAATCGAATTTCGCCATCAATTAATTCAAGAATATTACGCCGCAGAAAGATTTTTGCAGGAAGTAGGAAACCTGAGTGATGATGATTTGCAATGGGATTATTTGAATTATTTGAAATGGACAGAACCTACAGCGTTGATGTTGGGTTTGGTGGATGATGAGGGGTTGGCTTTGCGGGTTGTCAGGTTGGCTTTGCAGGTTGATTGGCAATTGGGAGCTAGGTTTGCGGGGGAAGTTAGATTTGAGTGGCAGGAGAAGACTGTTGGTTTAGTTGAGGCATTGAATTTACATGTTTTGTTAAGAATTAGGCTTTTGGAGAGAACAAAGTCAGAAGTTACAATTCTCGAATTCAACAAACTTCTCGAACATGAAGATTCATCCGTACGTTCTACTGCTGCATCTGCACTGGGAGAAATCAAATCATCAGCGGCAGTTCCCAGTTTAATTAAACTTCTCGAATATGAAGATTCATCTGTACGTTCTACTGCTGCATATGCACTGGGAGAAATCAAATCATCAGCGGCAATTCCCGGTTTATTTAAACTTCTCAAAGATAAAGATTTATATGTACGTAGGAGTGCCCTATCTGCACTGGGAGAAATCAAATCATCAGCAGCAATTCCTGATTTAATTAAACTTCTCGAACATGAAGATTCATATGTACGTAAGCGTGCCGCATCTGCACTGGGAGAAATCAAATCATCAGAGGCAATTCCCGATTTAATTAAACTTCTCGAAGATAAAGATTCATCTGTACGTTGGAGTGCCGCATCTGCACTAGGAGAAATCAAATCATCAGAGGCAATTTCCGGTTTAATTAAACTTCTCGAAGATGAAGATATATTTGTACGTAGGAGTGCCGCATCTGCACTGGAACAAATCAAATCATCACCAACAATTCCCGATTTAATTAAAGTTCTCGAAGGTGAAGATTCATCTGTACGTTTTACTGCTGCATCTACACTGGGACAAATCAAATCATCACCAACAATTTTCGATTTAATTAAAGTTCTCAAAGGTGAAGATTTATATATGCGTTCGATTGCCATATTTTTACTGAGAGAAATCAAATCAGAGGCAGCAGTTCCCAGTTTAATTAAACTTCTCGGAGATGCAGATTCATCTGTACGCGAAAGTGCCGTAGATGCCTTGGAAAAAATCAAATCAGAGGCAGCAGTTCCCAGTTTAATTAAACTTCTCGAAGATGCAGATTCATCTGTACGCAAAAGTGCCATAGATGCCTTGGGAAAAATCAAATCAGAGGCAGCAGTTCCCAGTTTAATTAAACTTCTCGAAGATGCAGATTCATCTGTACGCGAAAGTGCCGTAGATGCCTTGGGAAAAATCAAATCAGAGGCAGCAGTTCCCAGTTTAATTAAACTTCTCGAAGATAAAGATTTATATGTACGTTGGAGAGCCGCATCTGCCCTGGGAGAAATTAAATCTGAAGTAACAATGATTAATTTAGTTAAAGTTCTAAATAATCAAAATTTCCTCCAACAAAATAACGGTGGAAATTCATTAAACCCCCTAAACGCACTCGAAGAAATCCAACAACACCTCAAATACTACAAACCCAAACGCGATCGCACCATGTCCAACATCCTCTCCCATAACTATGCCCTACTCATTGGTGTCGGAGAATGCGAAGAACCAAAACTATCCCTACCCACCACAGTCAAAGACATCGAAGCAGTCAAAACTCTCCTCACTAACGAAAAACTATGCGGCTATATTGACAACAACCAACATCTACGCTTGCTCTCCAACGCGATCGCAACCAGCGCAAATATCTTAGATGGCTTAAACTGGCTCAAACAACAAACCGAAAACGACCCCGAAGCAACTATATTTATCTATTATTCCGGTCATGGTTGCTTGGATGCATCGGGAGATTACTACCTCATCCCCCACGAAACTGATAGAGCAGATATTACCGATACAGCATTACCCGCAACCCAATTCAACGCAGCATTACAACAAATCCCCGCAAAGCAATTACTCGTAATTATCGATAGCTGTCACGCTCAAGGAATGGCATCATCAAAGGAAGGAGACACAAAAAACCGTCCCCCATTACCCAAAGGTTTTACCCAGACAGCCTTACCCAAAAACATTATTCAACAAGGTACGGGAAAAGTCGTTTTCACCTCCTCCACGGGAAACCAATCATCGTGGATACGTCCAGATGGCAAAATGAGCGTCTACACTTACCATCTCCTGGAAGCATTGCAAGGTGCTGCAAACCAACCGGGGGATAAAGTTGTGCGGGTTTCCCATTTAATGAACTACCTCAGCAAAACCGTTCCCGAAAGCGCACAGGATTTATGTAAAGCCGAACAAACCCCATTTTTCGACTTTGCTACCGAAGATTTTGCAGTTGCTTTATTGTGTGGTGGTAAAGGATTAGCAACAGCAGGATGGGATAAACAGGAAGCAGAAGAAACAATTCGCGGGATTGTGAATAACTTAGCGGTTAATAATAGTGATGTGGGTACTATAATCACCGTGACTGGTGATAATACTACGTTTGGTAATATTTCTTCAAATAAAAGTAAGGAATGAAATTTAAATAATTTACATATATTGTGGAATGGGCATCCTGCCCGTTCTTGATTTAGTATGCAGGCAGGATGCCTGCTCCACAAGAACAATTGCTTTCTTATTTCATTCACAATCCTAAGTGACTCAGCGTTCGCTCATTTTTGACCCGAAAATTTGATTAACCCTTATAGGGCTTACAATCTAGGCTCTACAAGCAATTCCAGCATTTTGAGTTCAAACAAGGTTTTAGCCATTTTTATGGTTTATACCCCTCTACGTCTTAAATAGATGCTTCTAGGAGCTTAATAAAAAGGTAATATTTATTACCTTGTATTCCCTGCTTACTTAAAAAACGCCCTTTTCCCTTTGAATTAAGGCTTTAATTCAATTTGGAGTTTAAAAATAAGCGAACGCACAGAAGTGATGCTGCTTTGGTTCTACAGAAATTATGCGATACTCGTTCCGAGTCGCTACACGAACGCGCTATTTCCTCGGCTCCATTTAGAGATGCGATATGCCTTTGGCATTAAGCTCCGCTTATCGCGCTACTCCAGGATTGTAATTATTTTCCCATCTACCGATTTATGTTCCTTTCAATATTTGTAAACCAAAGTAGTGTAAATATTCTACATACGGGATAATTTGAAAGCCTACGGTACAAGCATTTACTAGTTTTATTCAATTTTCCAGTGGCTAGAAACCCGTTCGACCAATTTTCCAAACAATTTTTTGAAGAATTTCTCTCCCCCTTGGGTGAGGTTAGAATTAACTACGAAATCCCAGGAGAAGCAAAGTTTGTTGATATTTGGTTTACTCCTTCTACTTCCCCAGAAGCAATTACCGAAGATTTAGGAATGCTGGGAAGAATTGCCCAAACACCCTGTTTGCTCGAACCATACCGCAAACAACCGACAAACCAGGAAATTCGCAGTTGTCTTTACAAGTTGTACCATCTAGAATCGGAAATCCAGCGTCAAATCAAACGAGACGAAGACAAAATATCCGAAGAAGAACTTCCCCAACTGTGGATTATCGCAACTTCCTGCTCACAGCGATTATTGCAGGGTTTAAACGCAACCGAAGATGAAACTTGGGAAAAGGGTGTGTATGCTTTAGGTAGTATATTTTTAACCCGAATTATTGCGATCGACCAGTTACCCATAACTCCCAATACACTATGGCTGCGGTTATTGGGAAAGGGATTGACGCAAAAACAAGCAGTTGACGAAGTAATCGCTTTGTCCAAACAAGATACCAGACGTAGCAAAATTTTAAAGCTACTTTACAGTTGGAAGATTAGCATAGAAGTAGGCAGAGAAATCGATTTAGAAGAAAGGGAGGACATGATGCAGTTGTCACAAGCTTACTTAGAATGGGAACAGGAAACTAAAGGTCAAGGTATCGAGCAAGGTATCGAACAGGAACGACGACAATTATTGGAAAACTTATTTTTGGTTCGTTTTGGTGGGGTTGATTCTCAATTAGTAGCAATTATTCCATCGATCGCCTGTTTATCGAGTCAGGAGTATGCAACTTTATTGTTAGAATTACCAAATTTATCGCGTGAGGATTTATTAGCGCGATTTGGATCGCAAAGTTAGCACCTAACTATCGTATGTAAGCAATAGCGCTCAGTGACTCGAATTGCGATCGCATTTACTTTTCGGGAGGATTCCATGTGACAGTGTGGGAATTGTGGGCGATCGCATGGGTTGGGATTAATATCGGCACTGCGAAATATATCAAGTTTGGTAATTTGCCTTCTGGTAGTTAATCTTGGGTGTTTTCTCAAATTCTTCCTTTAATTGCAGTAATTTTCCTTTACTCTCCGTATCTAATAAATTCCAAGATTCAATCTTTACTTGCTGGGAATAAGTTTCTGTAAAAACAATAATTTCCGACCAAGTTTTTCCAGTTTTTAATGCCGATAATAATTCCTCTTTCAGCGAAATTTCACTTTCTAAAACGTCATCTTGTGGTATTATTTTCGCATTTACTTTTACCATCTCAAAATCGCTAATATTATCGACCTGGTGTGATACCAATTCCTCAGATTCCGGTTGATAATTCTCGACATTATTTAAGTCCGAATGCACCCTAATTTCTGTAGAATATTGTTCCTCAACCCCAACATCTTCTGAGACTTCCGAATCATTTATATCCAAATTATCCCCAATTGGATTTTCGACTTCTTCCCCGACACCAACACTATCTTCCACAAAAGCCAACTTCCCATCACGAAAAGCTTGCCACAATTCCACTGCTTCCCGAATTATGGTTTGGGGAATGGTTCCATTTTCATCCATTTCTTGTTGAATGATTTTACCCGTTTGCCTGTCTTCTTCCATGATGTCGGGAATGCGACACACGGGTTTCCCATCCCTTGCTGTTTTCCAAATACTGAGTTTATCCGACTTCGGTGTTTGGGGTTTACAGACGGAGGCAATTAAATCACGAACTATTTCTTGGGTAATTCTACCGCAATCAAGCAACTTCTCAATTACCTGGCGATATTTATTTTGATGCTTTGCCAGCACCAAAATGGTATTTGGTTCCACATCCTTGAGTTCGTCGGGAGAAAATCGCTCGAAGGTATCGGCAACTTTCAGATAAATTCGGCTTTCCCCATGACTCCAACCAATAGCAGCAAGCATTTCCCTAAAACGCTTTTTAGGAAGAATCTGTTTTTGCGATCGCAACCAAAAAGCGTGCTGAAGAATGGAAACAGTCGCATCAGCAAGATTTATAGTGAGCGCTGGGATTTGGTGTAAAATTGTTGTGGTAGTCATAAAAGCTGCGACCCGTATAATTCTTTTTTCAGAGAAAAATCAATCAATACGTCTAGTAATAAAAACTCTTGTTTCCTCTATAGGGCAAGGTTTTTCGCTACTTGAACTATACATAAAGCGGACGCACAATCTTGGCGGAGAGGCGTTCGCTTTTAGTATTATATACCAAAAATACAGATACCTAGCTACTTTTAAATATTATAAACATTATTTATTCGCATCTTGCTATGAAAGATAGGTTAGATCGAAGTTTAAAGTTAGCTAGCAGGTAATAAATGGCTTTTTTGAGGGCACAATGTAAAGTAGGAAGAGAATAAGAGGCTTTTACCCATGATTCGCTGGCGACTGAGAATGCTGATGGCAGAAAAAAAAATTAGTAATAAAGAACTAGCAGAACTGGCAGAACTTCATCCAACTTCCATTTCCAAGCTCAAAAATGTTGATGAAATCGAACAAATAAGTGGTCGGGTAATTAATTCTCTGTGTAACGGATTGACGAAAGCTTACAACAGTAGGGGTGACAGTCGAATTATTACCCCAACAGATTTGTTTGAATATACCTATGATGGCGATCGCGATATTTCAGCAATGAATGGGACTGGTTTGCTCACTGGCTCTTAATTTTTTCGGTACAGGTGCTAATCAATTATGTTCAATACCGACGGGAACCATCGTAGTTGCTGGATAGTTTTGTTGCTCCCTTTGGCTTCCTGCAAGATAACCTTGCTGTGCTGCTTACCTTTATCTGTTGGTAAGTACAGAGGTTGTCCGCTCTTTTTGGCATCGCTGTTGGGATTTTTTACTTGCATTCCCTTAGCAATCAAAATTTCATTCATCACCCTTGGGCTACATAGATTACTGCCATTGTGGTTCAAGGATTTACCGATACGCTCTACATATAACTTGGCAAGGTTTGTGACAGTGATTAGCTCATCCTTTATGGGAATTGGTAGAAGTTGTTTAACCGTTTCCATTTGAGGTTTAAGTTGGGGGTAAGCTTTGCCAATTTCGTTGGCAATTACATTTGAGGGTCAAATTCTTCTAATTCTGGAGATGTTTCATTTATTGGAGATTGAAGTTGATTTGAATCTATTTGGTAGCTAAAACTTGGACTTTCTAATTCTCCAATTGCGTGGTAAAAAATATTAGCAATACGCGCTGTATCAATATTTAAAACCACACAGGTAAACTTGAGATGATTTGCGATCGCTTTTACAGAATTAAATAGTACCAACTCCAAACATTCGTGAGTGCGATCGCCTTCGTTATACAATGCCAGAGGCATATAGAAAGTCGTTAACGCTGCCATAATCATCGCTGTTTTATTCTGGGATGGGTGTAATGTTTGGTTTTGTAAGTAGGCAAGCATCTTTCCTATATCAGAATTTAGAGATGTTTGATACCGCCATTTAAAATCTTTGATTCCATTTTTTGTTTTCTCATCTTTATCCAACTTCTGCCTCCTGTCTACTGCCTTCTGCATTTTTTAACCCTGCTTTCACTTTGATTCCGTGGTAAACAGATAATGCCCATACATCAGCAAGACGATTCCCCAACCATTGCTCGTTTAATATTTTGGATATTTCAACTCCTCCATGCCAAACTACTGGTGTTACGGGAAATATTGCGTCTAAATCGTCTCGTAAATAATCAGCAGTACCACCACAAATAATTACTTCATCTAATTCATTTTTTGTTGGTAACACTTCCTTCAGCCAGTTTGCGAGGGAATTTATATATTCATCTCTAGCAGAATTTACAGCAAATATAATTTGTTCAATTTGCCGATTGAAATTCATTTTCGAGTTACAAAGATGGTAAAAATGTTGGGCTTTTGGTTCGCTACCCGCAGCAATAATCGCTTCTAATAGTTCTTCTGATTCGTATCCGGATGTTCTTTCCATAACCAAATCAACCATTCTGACCATGCCCAAATTTGCAGTTTTACCTCGATTCAAAATCCCCCGTCGAGATACGATCGCAGAAGCATTGCGGTATCCCAACATCACCAAGGCAATAACTTTACGTCGAATCGCTTCCCCCGTATTTTTACAGTACATTGCATAAATACCACCTCCTTCGGGAAAGCATTCATAACCAATCAAATGAACTCGCATAATTCCCATCGGTGTATCAAATTCATCCAGTGCATCCTTGAGCATTGGTTTTAAAAATGCGGAGTCTTCAAATTCTCCAGGTGGTAATAACAGTGCCAGGGAAACCGAGAAAGAATCTAGCAACTTGAATTTTTCTGCGATCGTCCATACAACTGCTAGAGTTTTGTAAACAGCAAGTTCGTATTTTCGCGGTTTTAATCCCAATGTGGCACGGTAAACTGTTCGTGCCAGATAACCAACTGCTCGGTAATCTTCGCCAATTCCTACCCATGCTGCATTCTCAGGATAGGTATTTCCCAAGTTATGAGCTTTATCGCGGAGGAAAATCGGATTGGCTTCAATGACAGCAGGTTCCATCCAAAGTACCGTCGGTTTTCCACCACGAATTTGTACGATTCCCTTTGTACCGCTTCCACCAAAGTCGAGTGTGAGAATAACTTCGGGATAAGCTTCTCTGTTTAATTTAGCCATAAAGAAATTTTTTCCTGTTAGCTTTTGTTTCAAGTTAGCAGCTAGGATTGGTTGCGAGAATATACCGATAGTAATTTTTTTCTGCTATTACTATAGACATAAAATTAAGAACAGGAATTTAGTAGGAAAATACCTGGAAATTCTCGTTATTTTCCATATTTATTTTCCTGTATTTTTCCTGGTTTTACTGTCTTAATTCACGGGCTATAATGACACCTGACTTTCACTATCAGGGGAGCCAGCAGTGGTGACATCCGTATGTTCTTGATAATCAGATAGCTATGTAGATGGCATTTGTCAAAATTCATAAATATCCGAGTTAGGAAACAGCAATGATTGGGAAAATTAAAAAAGGGAAAAGTTTTACTGGACTTACAAAATACATTCTCGAAAAGGAGCAAGCAGAACTTATTTGTACTAATTTGGCTGGAGATACAGCAGAAGATTTTTACAGTCAACTTGCAGCAACCTATCAACTTAATTACAGAGTTAAATCTCCTGTTTCTCATATCAGCATTAGTTTTCCTCCAACCGAAAAACCGAATAAGGAACAACTACAAGAAATTGTCGGAGAAACACTTGTGGGAATGGGATTTGAGAAAAACTTGTATTTTGCCGCATCCCACAATGACCAAAATCATTTCCACCTCCATATTGCCGCAAGTCGCATCAATATTGATGGTGAATGTGTATCGGATTGGTACGATAAAAAACGCTTGGAGAAGGTTTTAAGAAGTTTAGAATCCCAATTTGACCTAACTTCTGTACCCTGTTCTTGGGAAGTTGACAGAACAGCACCAACAACAGGACAAAAACGACGGATGAAAAGAGAACGGCAAGAATTGGAAGGAGGAATACGAACAAAACCTGTGGAAAAAAGTGCCGTAGAGAAAATCCAAGATGCGATGGAAAATGCAATTGAGCCAGGAATTACTATGAGTGAATTTATCGATAAATTAAATTCGACAGGTATCAAAACATCATTAAAGGTAAGCGAAGAAGGCATAATTCAAGGTATCTCCTATTCTTTAGGTGAGGTATGGGTTCGTGGTGGGAAATTGGGCAGAAATAGCAAAAGCTCTACTCTTAATGCCTTAAAGGAACAAGGTATTGATTGCAACTTAAAGCGGGATATTTTTGTATTATTGGAAAATGTTAGATATGGCGATCGCAATGAAATTGACATTTCCCTGAATACTTTGACTCAAAAAATCATCAATCATCCTCAAAACTCATCTTTTAACAGTGCGATCGCAAGTGTTCCCATGTCGGAATTAAAGCCTTCTGCCCAATCTCGAAACAATCGACAAATTGAAATAGATTAGTTTTTGCTTTTCATATCTGTGATGGTGCCGTAATTTCGGTCAAACCATACCGCAGCAGTTCCCGTATTTCCATGTCGTGCTTTGGCAACGATTAATTCCAGCACTCCACGGTTAAAGCTATTGGAATTGTAATATTCATCGCGGTAAGCAAGAATGATGTTGTCGGCAACCATTTCTAACACTCCCGATTGACTTAAGTCACTCATCATCGGACGTTTATTTGGTCTGGCTTCTACCGACCTAGAAATTTGGGAAAGTGCTAATATTGGAACATTTAAATCACCTGCCAGCTTGTACAATTCCCTAGCCACGTTCCCCAATTCGTAGCTGCGATTTCCATCTGCATCAACTGCCATCATTTGCAAGTAATCAACTACCACCAAGCCAATTTTTCCCATACATGATTGAATTTGGCGGCACTCGGAAGCAATTCCTAAAACATCAATTCCCCTGTAATCGTTGATATATAGGGGTAAATCAGAAACAACTTCACTCAGGGAAGCAATACACTTCAACTCCCATTCTTCCAAAGGTTTTTCTGTAGAGCGATGTCTGCGGATGCGATCGCATGTCATCGGGAAAAAGCTAAATTCCCTGTACGCACTGCTGGCACTAATAAAACTCCACAAGCGATATTCCAATTGCTTTTTGGTCATCTCCAAAGAAAAAATAATCACTGGTAGTTTGTGCAGTAATATCATCTGAAGGGCTAGAAAAGAAGCAATAAAGGACTTCCCCATCGATGGTCTACCTGCCAAAATTGTCATCGTACCACCCTCAAATCCCACCAAGAGTTGATCGAGTTCTTTGAGTCCAGTCATGTAAATTGGGTTACTTGCCTGTAGTTCCTGGTATGCAGCCGCAGCAATGGTGCTGTTGTGTTCCGTTTTGGAATCCAATATCTGGTTTGTAACTTGGAATAACTTGCGTTCGCAGTCGTTGACAACTACCTGTAGTTCAGTTTGGGTTTCGTAACCCAGTTGAGCGATTTCCCTACCTGCTGAAATTATTTTTCTGCGAGTGTGTTTGTCCATTACCAATTTGGCTAGGGAATCGATATTGATTGCCGAAACTGTCCCCTCCACTAGAGAAACTAACTTGTTTCGACCACCGATAGAGGTTAGTAAATTCCTGTCTCTCAACCAATTTGTCACCGACATTAAGTCTGTGGGTTTACCAGACAGGTAGAGTTGCAATGCCGAACGATAAATTTCTCTGTGAGAAAGTACGTAAAATGCTTCCGCATCCAAGATATCCCTGACTCGTGGAATTGCCTCTGAATCCAGCATGATTCCACCTAAAATTGACTCTTCTGCTTCTATATTCTGAGGTGGTAATTTATCATTCATGAATCTCCCCCTTCCTTCCACTTGCGAATGGCTTGCTGCTGTCTTTGCTCCAGTTCCTGTTGAATTGTTTCTGCGATCGCATACTCTTGCTCATGAAAATTTCCCTGCGTTTCCACAAATATTTTGTAGTAGACTTCCCAACGATTTTTTCCGGCTTTGGTTTTGTGAGCTAGCCATGCTTCAATGTCGTTCACCTTCTGCGTCAAATTTTTAGCTATCTCTTGGCAGTAAGTCAAAAAAATCTCTCGTTCCCCTTCTGGGAGAGTTTGAATGAAGTCTGTATAGTTTGAATAGTTTGAAGGAAGATTCAAACCCTTCTCTGGAGACGATTCCAAGCTCTGAGAATCGCTTAAATAAGCGGAAGTTCCGCTTATATAGTCCCCATCATCGCTTAAATAAGCGGAACTACCGGTTAAATAGTTCCCATCACCGCTTAAATAAGCGGAAGCTTTGTCAGTATTCGGTTTGGGCTTCTGTTCCGACTTCAATTCTGGCTTTTGCTTCAATCTGTCCGCTTCTATTTTTGCCCTTGCCGATGTCAAATTGTGCCCCTGGACGGATAAGGTGCGATAGTCGTAAAGCTTCAGGTAGCGTAGCTTTCTCAAATCCTTATCAATCGTGTCGGGTGAAATACCGATCGCAACCGCAATATCTACAATTGGTGGTAAATTATGGTACTTTATTTCGCCATTGACCGTGTAATCCGCAAACGGGTCAATGGTCATTAAATACAGCCAGAGACGACATTGACTACCCGTTAATTTGTTGGCGATCGCAATTGCGGCATCATGTTTGGAAATCATGAAATAGCCTTCCATTTTTAATTCCTCCAACTTTTTTGGACGGCGGATAATGCGCTTCTTGTTTGCCATGATTTCAACTCTTTAAAGCTCCTATTGACTTCAAAGATAATGGGTTTGCACTCATATTTTGCATACCTAAAATGTATCCCTAAAATGTATCCCAGTAAATGAATTAGAGTGTTCCAACAAATAAATGATCCAAAATCCGTCATTGCGAATGGAGCGAAGCGGAATGAAGCATAAGTCCGAAGCGGACACGCTCCGCGAACGCAAGAACTTGGAGATTACGGGATTGCTTCGTCGTTCCTCCTCGCAATGACAATTGGGCATTTTTTTACTTGGAATACTCTTATTACTACAATTTTATCTGATGTAGGCTCAAATTTCTAGCTGAATTTTTCAACTATTTAGAAGAATCTACAATGCTTTGGTCTAGATACTTTTGACCTAGTTTAGTCAAGGTATTTCCTCTACCTGAATTGTTTAGATATTTCCAAAAATCTACCGCTATTGAGAGTGGAATCATATCTGCCACAAGATGGTTGGGAAGTATTACTTTGATTGGAGAAACTCCACGTCTTTCCAAAAAACGCTCGACAATATTAGCAGTTTTACAAACTGAAATAGCCATTTGGCGTGTGGTTATTGCTGTCTGCCCGTTCACCAACTTATAAGCAATCAGCTTAAAGATTTTATACTTCATCTTAATTCGCTCGGTAGTATATGGCAAATCGGAATTTTGCTGAGACTTTTTAGGGTGAGATTGATTCTCTTCAGTCATGTTTTAAAATGCGTGTCAAATATCCACCATTCTTTCCAATAGTGGAATAACACACTCTCCATAATGTTGTGGAAGACGTGAATATTTTTTGCGTTTTTTGTGTTATATATCTAATTTTTATTAGACATTTACCACTCTGATTATTCAACTGCCATGAGATGCAAATTCTAATGGTAACTATTTAGTGGTAGGTATCCGTCGATAAAACACACCCATTACTAACTGCAAACACTATATTTGTTGCATTTATTTAATACTCGTATGATATCTCACAAAAACCATCAAGGCAAAATAATTCAGCCAAAAGTCGTAAAATAAATCTACTTATCAAAATGTAGTTTTAATTGTACTTCTACCTCTATAGTCAGGTTTTATACCAATTACTTCAGACATAGATATATTTATTTCTGTTACACCTCAATAAATCTACAAACAAAGAAAAATAATAGACATTATTGCTGTGGTTATTATGACAATTACTGCAACCAGTATATGCGTCGGAGGAAAAATGTATTTTTAGCGATCGCTCGAACTGTACGGAAAGTAGATGAATGTTGCATTTTTAATGATGTTAATTTGGACAAACTCACTTAAGTAATAATACTGTCGCCTTATTACAGTTACAAAAGCTACACATTGGGTTATAAAATTGGTGTTTTAAATTGAATAAGGCGGATAGTTGCTGTATTTTTTTTATAATTCAAAATTAAGTTGTTAGTTCTTTTTGGGTGCAAGTGCTGTTAAAAGCTTGATATTAGACGTACATTTGTGGCGTATCACTTTTGATAGTGGTTGCTAAATTGCAAAACTTTCAGACTAGAGAAAAGTTGAGCGATCGCAATATGACAGCCAAGCAAAAACACCATACAGTTAGATTTGAAATGCTACTGACCAAAGAAAAAAACGAGCATTGGCAAGCGTTAGCCGATTCTTTGAATATCAGCAAGGCAGAGCTAGTCCGACGCAAAATGGCAGGATGTCGCATCAAAACTATCCCTCAAGTAAATTGGAAGTGCTACTGGCAATTATTGAAAATTAGCGATGACATCAACCAAATTGCCAAAACTCATAGTATTGCGATCGCGCAAGGTTTGACACCACCACAATTTGACCTGATTCTCTTTGAGGAATTAATCGCGGAGATTTCGAGACTGCGCTTGTGTTTACTTTTAGGAAGTAGCGGTGAGCCAGAATAAATAATATATCCCCACAACCAAAAACCTAGCTTTTAATGGTTGGGTTTTTCGGGTATATTCGCGATATTTTTTATAAAAGTTATATTTTTTATAAGCTGTGCGATCGCGATATATAACTGGCAATAATTTTTACTCGCCAAGATTTTCGTGTATTATGCGATCGCAGGGATTTTTTCTATACTAAAGCTTTGATTGGAAACGAATTGGAGAAAAACAATGGCGCAACGATGGGCATTCCTAGTGGGTATAAATCGCTATACTGACCCAAACTTTGGAACTCTCAAATTTTGCGTTAATGATGTGTTAGCGATCGCAAATATTCTCCAGCAGGTTGGCTATGAGGTTGTTTGCTTGCATGATGAGTTGGAGCGGGACAGCCATTTATTTCCGACTCGCGACAATGTGGAAGCGCAATTGAAGCAGCTTTGCCATCAGGTACAGTCAGATGATTTACTTTGGGTGCATTTTGCCTGTCACGGTACCAGGGTAGAAAGGGAGGTTAATAAAAAGGAACCTGTTTTAATTACACGGGATACTCGGCAGGATTTATTGGAGACGAGAGCTATATCTTTGGCTGAGGTGGAAAAATTCATGCGAGATAGCCAAGCACGTCAATTAGTTTTGACTTTAGATGCTTGTCATAGTGGGGTGGAACTTGGCAGGGATTTAACCGATCCGGAGTTTATTCGCAATGTTTACGAGTTGGCAGAGGGTTTTGCACTGATAGCTGCAAGTACCGCACAGCAAAAAGCTTTTGAATGGCAAGAAAAACAACATGGGGTTTTTACTTACTATTTATTGCAGGGATTAAGTGGTAAAGGTGATTTTTCAGGTAAAAATTTTGTAACTGTGGATAACCTCAAGCTCTACGTATTGGGTGAATTACGCCGTTGGAATATTCAAAATAGTTTGACCCAAGAACCAACTGCTCGTACTGAGGGTTTAGGGGATATAATTTTAGCTGATTATCGTTGTTACCCCAAACCAGCAGAAATTAAGATGGAAGCTAGTGTATCGTCTGTAACCTCTGGTAATCAACCCAAGTCGCGGGATGATTCTACTCGATCTGGTTTAAGTAAAACTGCTGCACTTCAAAAGCAAATGCTGGAAGAGCAGTTGGTAAGTCTCAGCGAGGAATATGCAGTGGTTAACAAGCAAATGAACAGCGAGCGCGATGCTCGTTCTCGTCTTTTGCTCAAAAAACAAGCTGATGAATTATTGGAGCACATGAAACAGGTTGAAGCCGAGTTAGAAAAACTAAATTGACTGTAAACATACATGGTAGGAATATCTAGAACAACTAAACTTCAAAAGCAAATGCTAGAGGAAAAGTTGGCAAGTCTCAGCGAGCAATGTACAGTAGTTAACGAGCAAATGAATAGCGAACGCGATGCTCGTTCTCATCTTTTGCTCAAAAAACAGGGTGATGAATTATTGGAGCAAATGAAACAGGTTGAAATGGAGCTAAATCAGCTAGAAGCTTCAGAGAATAATCCTAATCAAAAGTATATAGATATTAAAAAAAATCTTCCAGAAATAGATTTTGATAAAGCTAGGAAATTAATTAACAAAGAATTAGAAAAAAAAGAGATTGAATCCTTATTCTTTTTAGAGAATAGTCACTCAATGGCAGGCGAATTATGTATTTCTATCATCAGAAATTTACTAGAGAAGAATCATGGTAATCCTAGACATTTTCCAATTGGAATAAATATTATGAGTCGCCAAGACCATTTTGGAATATTGGAACCTCTGGCTAAACAATTACAAGTTCACACTGTATTTCAAGACAATACAGATATACAAGAGTCAACTAATGAAATCATTAATAAAATTTGTCAATCTATTTGCACAGGTAGTGTTATTTTTTTTGAAATAAATAATTGGAATAATCTAACTAATCAATGCGAAATCATTCGTTGGTTTTTAGATGATTTTTGGCAACCATTAGTTTCTAAATGCAAAAATAAAAAGGATACACCTGGTATCAAAATTATCTGTGTCATTGATGCAGAGTACCCTATTGAGTCTGAATATAAACAAGTATTTAAAAACTATTCAAAACTCATCGAATTGCCTCTGACAACCTGGAATGAAAAACATATTAACGAATGGTTGGTCAGATATTCTTCATGCTTTATTAATTATCAATCTAATCTGACTGGAAGCAAAATTAATGAAATAGGAAAACAAATTTTTCTAAAAACGAATAAAGGTATTCCTAGAATGGTGAGTCAAGAATTAGAAGATTTACCAAAAAGGCTTGTTAATTGTCAATTGTAAATAGGGTGAAATATGAGTAAAAAAATACAGTATAGATTTACAAATAATCCTGATATTCAACCACAAAATCCCCATCCAGATGCACCCAAGGAACCAGAACCTTATATTGCATCTGAAGAGTTAATTAAAGCAGTAAATTTGGCGATTTATCTGCGACGACCTTTGTTAATTGAAGGGGAAGCTGGATGTGGAAAAACTCGGTTAGCGAGTGCAGTTGCTTACGAACTTGGACTTCCGTTTTATCGTTGGGATATTCGTTCAACTACTAAAGCAAAAGAGGG
>NZ_NTFS01000759.1 GCF_002289455.1 Brunnivagina elsteri CCALA 953 | reverse complement strand
GTTGTTCTATTTCCCCTCCAAGTATTGCAATGTCTGTCTAAACCTATTCTGCGTCTTCCTAAAAGAGTCGCACCCAAAGCATTTGGGAATAAAGCGTGGAATTGCTCTGTTATTGTTTTTACATTTGCCAATTCTGTTCCTGCATCAGAATATCAAGAAGTTTTAAACAAAAGAACAGAGCTAATTAGGAGAGAAATAGCAAAATATGTAGGAGAAGATATAGCAAATCAGATTCCATCTATAGCAGTAGATAATCAAAGTGAGACAACTCCAGATGAAAAGGAGTGGCTTGGAGAGTTTTTCACCAGAATTTTTGTTAGAGCTTCTGAGTCTGCTTCTTTGCCATTTGCAGCCGCCATGAAAGATAGCATAAGCTCATCTTTGGGCGAGCCAAGAATTAAGCTTGATGAACAGCAAAAAGCTGAGGTTGGAAATAAAATTAGAAAAGGTCTTATGGCTGGACTTGCTGGTGGTGGTGCTGCTGCTGGTTTATTACTTGGTCCTGGAGGAGCACTTGTTGGTGGATTATTGGGTACTGTAGCAGGACTCTGGCTGGAGTTAAATCGTAGAAATGCGTAACTTTTTAGTTGTAGGACGCACTGGCGTTGGAAAGTCAAGCTTTATAAATTCTATTGTTGGTAACAATGTTGCTTCAACCTCAAGATACGAAGCTTGTACAAAATTTATTCAAAATTATACTTGTAGAAATAATCTAGGTGATATCTGCATCATAGACACACCAGGATTGGCAGAGGACGACATTGAATGCGACAGAAAATATTTAGAGATGATTAAAGATAGCGTTGATTTTACTAAAATTGATGCATTAATTTATGTTTCCCGCCTAGATGAAACACGATTTCGTCCTGAAGAAAAGCAAACAATATATCTTTTGACAGAAAAATTAGGAGCATTGATATGGAATAAAGCTTGGTTAACTTTCACTTTTGCGGCATCTGTGCCTAAAGAAAGCCGCCACATAGCTACGATTAATAGAAAAGAACAAATAGAAAATTTTGTGAGAATAGTTACATCTGAATATGGTTTGAATCCGCCCTTTCAAGGATTTAAAATTAAGCTACGAGTGGATAACACTTCAAAAACCTGGACTTCAAAAAGCATTCCAATTATGTCAGTTTTAACTAAAGATAGATAGACTATGTTTTAAAAGGGTCTTTTGACCTCATAATTAGCATAGTAAAGTATCGCATTTGCGAGAAAATCCTTGTAATCTTCAAACCTTTCTTGCTGCAAAGAAGGTGGTAGCGATCGCAAATTTGGCAACTCGAATAAATTACTCGATTCCTTACC
>NZ_NTFS01000758.1 GCF_002289455.1 Brunnivagina elsteri CCALA 953 | reverse complement strand
CAATTTATATAGTCAGTTTATAGGAAAATGTAATCTAAAAGATATTATCGGTTATGCATCAATTAAAACATCTTTAAGACCAGATCGCCGACTGCAAATTCCTCACGAGGGAAGTTTAATGAAAGCTATTTATGCAACTAATATCAATATGCGTTATTTTATTTGACTTATCATGTGAAAAATCTAATTTTTCTGGATTAATGATTACAAAGTCTGGATTTGAAGTAATGAGACTTACTGATGCTCTACTTTCTACATTGTCGCGTAATTCCTGGATAATGAATTTAATATCTTCTTTATAGAGCGTTGCTATGTCAAATTGTGTAACATTGGGAAGTGGAATTGTAAGGTAAGAACCTGGATTATCAATACAATAATTCCAGGCAGCTATTCCAATTAACCATTCGTACCAGTCACCATGTGCGTTATTCAATGCGCCCATCGTCACATTAGCATTTAACTGGCGTACTCTAATATCAAAACTTTTAAATAGCTCGGATATTAGTTGTTGTGGTTCAGGTAGTTCATAGTTTAGAAGTTCGCAAAAGACTTTTTTCTTATCAATCCTCATGGCTTAAATCACTTACTATTTTGATAATATCTGTCACGGGGTGATATTTTTATATCACAAATACCATCCTAATATGCTGTTACTTGCCATTCGCTTCAAGAAATACTCTGAAACTGCTTAGTAAAACTAAAATATAGTGTTGGGTTACGACGCAAAATATATGTAAAAACTCAGTATCCTCGCTGCGTCTCCACCCAACCTACACTGGATAATAAATTTATGTAGTGCGATAAGCAAAGCTTAATGCCTCCGGCATATCGCACACAGAGTTTATTATGCGGAAAGCAATAATCTAACTCTGCTTGATGAAACAATGCGATCGCATGTAAATTTTATCTTCCCATCAAAGAAAAGCACCGAATCTGATATCCTAATTTAGATTAAATACGCTTTCATAAAAACTTGTGACTGTAGAGAAAATACCAGACGAAGCATTGGTTGTTCGTGGTGGACGCAATGTCCAGAGGATATCGATCGTGCAATGGGTACTCATCCTAGTGGTGTAACAGGAGTCTCTGTGGAAAGCGCGATAGAATTAACTAAAGAAGAGTTGGCAGCAAAAATTCCTCATGGGCAAGTTGGAGTCACATCTGTTGGAAATGTTCGGGCTTTAGGTGGTGATGTTATTCGCACTTCTGGTAGAAGTCCCTACCATGCCACTTTAACAGGCTTATACCATTTTAATATGAAGATGCATAAAATAACCCCACCGCCTGTGGCACCTCCCCTTAGTAAGGGGAGGTTGA
>NZ_NTFS01000757.1 GCF_002289455.1 Brunnivagina elsteri CCALA 953 | reverse complement strand
GGGGATTGGGAATAAAACTGATGCTTATTACGGTATCACTTCAACTGGCGCTCAATTTTGGAACTCTTTTCCTGAAGGGGTTAAAAATGATGTTCTTCCACTGTTAGAAAGACGTTTAGAAGAACTTAAAGATATTGCTAATGACCCTCGAAAAGTTGCTCAAGATTATGTTAACTCGATGGATGCTCGATATAAGAATCAAATGCAATATTTAATAGGAAATGAGGATGCGATCGATTTTGATAGCTTGGGTTTGGGAGATATTGAAAATCAAATTAATGAGATGTTTTCATCAAGTAATAGTGAGCATAATTTAGTTTATCGCATTCTCAGAGCAGACTTAGAAGGGCATTATCAATTATTAGAACATCCGAAAATTATAGATAAACTTCAGGAATATTTACGCGAACAATATATGGATTGTGCGACAGGGAGGTTTATTAAATTTGATTCAGCAATGGCACAAACTTGTCATGATTTAGCTGCGAATGAGGTTTGTTACCCAAAATTTCCCGATGGTGCAGAACTAATTGTTTATCGTGGTCCCACTGCTAATTCCAACACAGTAGATGTTTATACCAATCGTCATTTACCCAACGAACCACACGATATTGGGACAATAAAAATGTCACCCCAGGGATTAAAGCATTCGCTATCTGATTGCGATGGAGATAGGATGGCTCTAGCACAAGCTTCAGAATTCCCCCACACAGCAGCAGAGATTAAGCAAAAGCAACTCCAAAAAAATCGCTACTCGGAGATTATCAAGCCAGAGAAGCAAGCATATACAGGTTCTTTTGAACAAATTGCGTTAGATGCGATGGAAAATAAAATTGGTTTGGTTGCCAATTTATGTATGAAGGGAATTACGCTGCAAAATGAGTGTATCTCGATTCCACATGAGGAAGCAGGGAAATTTATTCGGGATATTTCCTGTGCTGCGGTAGAAATGCTAAAAGCCGAAAATCAGGGTTTTGGTCAAATTAGGTATCCCGAAAATCTGCGATCGCAAATTATCGAAATATCAGAATTATGCCCTAGCAAGAATAATAATTTATCTTTGACACCAGCATCAAATATCAAAAAACTTTTAGGAAAAATCTGCAAATTCTACCACGATGTTGTGGTAACTTTGGGAGGACAGTTACAAATCGAAGTTGACCGAGGAAAAAGTGCTAATCGTTCCGAACCAAATCTTATAAATGCTTATAATACTATTATTAAAAGTTTTGATGTTGCACCTTGGGTGGGAGCATCCCACTTTTTATTTAGCGAGCAAAGATTAATCCATTAAGGTAAGCACAACGGTGAGCAATGACTTGAG
>NZ_NTFS01000756.1 GCF_002289455.1 Brunnivagina elsteri CCALA 953 | reverse complement strand
TATTTAAACGTCGCAAAAAAACGACGATCATCGAAAAAACAAAGACAAAAAGCAATAAAGAAACAATTACAATACTTGAAAAGAAACCTAGCACATATAGAAGGGCTTTTAGCAGTGGAAGCCAAGCTTCCCTGTCTGAGTAGCCAAAAATATAAAATGCTTTTAGTCGTAAATGAAGTATATCGACAACAGCTATTTATGTATGAAAATAGTCTCTCTCGTGTTGACGATAGAATAGTGAGTTTAACGCAACCTCATGTTCGTCCAATCATCAGGGGAAAAGCTGGCTCATCGGTAGAATTTGGAGCCAAATTATCAGCTAGCTGTTACGAAGGTTATGTATTTTTAGACCGAATTAGTTGGGATAATTTTAATGAATCAAGTGACTTAAAAGTCCAAGTAGAAGCATTTAAAATAGCAACGGGTAACTATCCAGAATCTGTACACGTAGACCAGATATATCGAAACAAAGAAAATAGAAAATGGTGTAAAGAAAGAGGAATCAGAATTAGTGGTCCACCATTAGGACGACCAGCAAAAAATATTAGTACAGAAACTAAAAAGCAGGCACAATTAGACGAGAGAGACCGTAATTGTATTGAAGGAAAGTTTGGTGAGCCAGCGCGTTGCGGGGGTTCCCCCCGTTGTAGCGACTGGCGAACCCGTAAGGGAGAAGCAAAAAGAAGATATAGTCTTGACCGAATGATGACCAAACTTTCTAATACTTCAGAAACAGGCATTGCTATAACTTTTCTAGTCATGAATCTTTCCGCATTATTGCGGCGGATTATTATGACTTTTTTTGTATCTATTTGTAGAAAATACTGTGTTTTTCCTATTTTTAGATTTGGACTATTAGAAAATATTATGTTTACTCAAATTGATTCATATAATGAATTATGTTTTCACCTAGAAGCATTGTTAACTGATTCTTGGTCTGGCTTAAATATGACTTTTTCAGCAAGCCCTATTTAGAAGCTTAAAATCCTTGCATTTAGGTAGAAAATTGTGGGGTGAACTTAAAAGCGAATCACCGAAACTACCCTAACAGTCTATTTTGTAGCATCTAGACTCGCTTTGTAGAGTTTTTCAGCAAGCCCTAATTAAAGGGAGCATCCCACTTTTTATTTAGCGAGCAAAGATTAATCCATTAAGGTAAGTAACCAGACAGAATTAATTACAATACTGATTTTTGGATATCTTTGATAGGTAATAATTTCAGCCCAAGTTTTGTGTAATTAATTGTGTCCAACTACTTAAGCACAACGGTGAGCAATGACTTGAGGAACGTTCTCGATTTTCCATTGTGCGCCAGAAATTTTCGTCCGACGGTC
>NZ_NTFS01000755.1 GCF_002289455.1 Brunnivagina elsteri CCALA 953 | reverse complement strand
GGTACGCAAACCGCAATTGCATCCCAAATTTTTAATGCAAAAGCTGACTATGTTTTAGCGCTTAAAGCTAATCATCCTACCCTTCATGGACAAGTAAAAAACTGGTTTGAGCAACAGTTGCTCCAAGACTTTGAAGGAATTATTCACAGTTTCGACGAACGGGTAGAGAAAGGGCATCATCGTACTGAAAAACGACAAATTTGGTGTGTTCCTGTTTCTCAGTTGCCACCTCTACATAATCATTTGGATTGGGCTGGGTTGAAATGTGTAGTTATGGTTGTGCGTGTGAGGCATCTATGGAACAAAACAACCCGTGAAGTTCAGTTTTACCTCACTAGTTTGGACTGCGATGCTTGTAAATTAGGGCAAGCTATTCGCCTCCATTGGAGCGTTGAAAATGGTCTACATTGGACTCTAGATGTCACATTCAATGAAGACGCTTGCCGCGTCCGTACAGGTCATGCTCCACAGAATTTGTCTTTGCTGCGTCGAATTGCGCTTAACGCATTAAATTTGGAGCAATCGTTCAAGCGTAGCACTCGCCAAAAATCAAATCGGGCGGCTATGGATAACAACTATATGCTGACGATTCTTGCTGCTTGTTTATCTAATCATGATACTTCAAAAGCTTGTTGTCAATAGGGTTTGAGATGCGCTTACCCTGACCTTATTACGAAGGCAAAGAAAGCGATTGGAATCAACAAATGTAGAAGCTGTTTTACAGAGTCTTGATTATTTAGCGAGTCAAGCAAGTCTTGCCGAAAGTCGAGAAAAATTGATGGGTTTTGAAGGTGCTGGTGCGGCACAATATTTTAGTGTGTTGGGGGATTGTTTGACAAATTCTGATTTTGTTTTTACATCCCGTAGTCGTCGTCCTCCGGGTAATCCGGTGAATGCAATCTTGAGTTTTGGGTATCAAGTTTTGTGGAATCATCTATTAGCTTTAATCGAGTTACAAGGGCTTGACCCTTATTATGCTTCCCTCCATATTGCTCATGATAGACATGCGGCTTTAGCGTCCGATTTGATTGAAGAATTCCGCGCTCCGATTGTGGATTCGCTGTTGTTGTGGTTGGTAAATAGTCGGGTAATTGATGCTAAAAATGATTTTGACTATCGAGATGGAGGTTGTTTTTTGAATGATACGGGACGAAAAAAGTATTTGCAGGCATTTTTGCAACGGATGGAGGAACAAATTCAAGATGATAATGGAGGGAAACAGCCACGTTGGGATTTATTGACGCGACAAGTTAAGGCTTATAGAACCCATTTGATATCTCAAGAGGAGGCTAATCTGCGTAGTAAGAGTCGGAGAAAGCAAAGATGAATTTTGGT
>NZ_NTFS01000754.1 GCF_002289455.1 Brunnivagina elsteri CCALA 953 | reverse complement strand
CAGGGTTAGCGCATCTCAAACCCTATTGACAGAAAGATTATGGAAGAGCCGCCATCAACACAGATACCATGTACCGATCATTCATTGCAGCTCGTCGTGATTTTTGACGAATACTGCGGTGAAAAGAGGATTCTCGCTCTAAGGCATTTAGAGCAATACGACGTAGTAAAGCAAAATTCTGTGGACTATGCAGAGAACGAATTCGAGATTCATCCTCATGAAAAGTGACATCCAATGTCCAGTGAACAGAGTTTTCTATTCCCCAATGTTGCCGAATTGCACTACCAATTTTGTTGGCATCACTGTCGAGACTGGTGATGTAGAATTGTACTTCTTGTGTGGTTTTGTTCCAATGCTGAATTGAACGTACTACCATGACTACTGTTTTCAATCCGATCCATAAATCTTGTTCATGAAGTCCAGGAAGTTTAGAGACTGGCACAGTGTAAACTGTACGCTTTTCGATGCGGTGATGTCCTTTTTCAATACGTTTACTAATACTCACATCCAGACCTTGAAATCCAATTGATAGGGAAGTATCAAACCAATGTTTGACTTGTTGGTGCAGCGTTGGATGATTATCTTTAAGACTCAAAATGTAATCAGAATCACCTTCTATAATTTTCTCGGCAATCAATTTCTGTGTACCCATTGCATCAATGGTGATTATGCAGCCAGATAAATCAAGCATGTCTAACAGCGCTGGAATTGCCGTGATTTCATTGGATTTAGAACTGACCTTCATTTGTCCCAAGACTAAGCGGTGTTCACTTGACCATGCACTAACTGTGTGTAAGGCTTTTAGTTTTAGTCCTCGGTCATATGAACCCCTATGAGTTTTGCCATCAATTGCGACTACTTCTACTCCCAACTTCTCAACCAGTGATTGTACCCATCGCTGAAAACATTGCTCAAATTCTTTAGGTTTAATCTTCTCAAACACTCTTCTAAATGTATCGGGACTGGGGATTCCAAATGGTAGTTCTAGAAATGTCTCCAACCATTCTTGTTTATTCAGTCCATACTCTTCAATGTCTTCCCACCCTTCAGCCCCTGCGATTACTGCCAAAATAGCTATGGTGATGATATCGGTGAGTAAATGTAATCTCGTTCTTTCCACTCTTGGGTCTTTTACTTGTGTGAAGTATTGCTGAAATTTATTAGTAATCTCAAAGCTATCTAAACTAGGTATGCAAGGTGTTTTGATTTTGCTCTTTTTATTCTTCTCAAATCCTATTAACATTATTTGCACCTAGCGACTACATGGATTAAATTTTACTTTACCTTGGATAGTGCCATTTTATTTCAACAAAGATTGCTTATAGGACTTACGCA
>NZ_NTFS01000753.1 GCF_002289455.1 Brunnivagina elsteri CCALA 953 | reverse complement strand
TTTTATTCGTAGATGGTTTGAATATTCCTAATGCGATCGCAATCAAGTTGAATTTTTCCAAATTCGCATAGACATCGCTACATAGTTATTAATCGATGCCTATGCGAGATTGTATTTTGACTTGTTCAAGATAACTATATTGATGTCGCAACAGTTTTATTCGTAGATGGTTTGAATATTCCTAATGCGATCGCAATCAAGTTGAATTTTTCCATTTCCGAGTTCGCATAGGTATCGCTGCATGGTTATCAATCGATATTCGTACGGATGAGATTAAAATCCTAAATGAGTCATAATTTATACTGATATTTGTATTTGTGAACCACCTTGAGTTTTATGAACTTCAATCCTGGCTTGGAAGGCTTCCTTAAGGTGGGGCATGTGGGTTACAGTGAGGATACAGGCAAAATCTGGCGCGATCGCATTGATGGCAGCAATTAAGCGATCGCAACCTTCTGCGTCTTGTGTTCCAAAGCCTTCATCGACTATTAACATTTGTAATGATGCTCCTGCACGCTGCGCTAGGAGTTTTGCCAATGCTAACCGAATCGCAAAGTTGATTCTAAATGCTTCTCCCCCAGAATAGGTTTCGTAAGCACGGGTTCCCCTGGCATCAGCGATCAATATATCTAAGGTATCGATTAGTTTGGTGTTCTTTTTCGTAGATTTACCACTACGTCCATGTTTTTGGGTAATAAATTGTACGTGTAATTGATTGGCACTTAATCGCGAAAGTAGTTGATTTGTCTCAGCTTCAAGCTGTGGTAACACATTCTCAATCATCAGTGCTTGGATACCATTTTTACCAAATGCTTGAGACAACTCCTGATAAATACGGTGTTGATTGCGGGTTTCCTGAAGTTGTTGCTGTTGCTTTTGTTGCTGTTGCTGCAATGCGTCTAAATATTGCCCTTGCTGTTCCAATCTCCCTAAATGCGCCAAATATTCATCAAGTTGACGACGACGTAAAGCTAACTGGGCTTCTAATTCTTGAATTTGGGCGATTGGATTAGCGGTTTGCAGCAATTGCTTGACGATTTCTTCTATTTGTGAATTAAGTTTTTGGCGTTCTCCCAGACGTGCATTGAGAGCTTCCTGTAAATCTTGCGATCGCGCTGCAAATTGGGGATGTTGCTGTTGGGCATTTTGTAGCTGCTGGTGACGTAACTGCCAAGCTTGGGAAGTACGAAGATGGTTGCGGAGGTTGTTGTGTTCGTTGGTGTTGTAACCAAGTTCGCTAATATATCGATCTAATTCGGCAATTTCGCAAGCGACTTCCGATTCTAGTGCTTCCCGTGCAATCCGACTTTCCAAATCGGCCATTTGGGCTTCGCGGTC
>NZ_NTFS01000752.1 GCF_002289455.1 Brunnivagina elsteri CCALA 953 | reverse complement strand
TAACTCCTAACTCCTAACTCCTAATTCCTAACTTCTAACCTATATTTCACATTTCAATATAATTATGGTTTCCCAAGCACCCACAGTTTATTCACTTCAAGCCCCTAAAGATGTTTCGCTTACCGAAATCGAAGCGGAACTTGGTCAAATTTGGCAAAGTTATGGCATCACAGGAAATGATGGGACTTTGCCCACTGCAACCCGTGCTGCGACTTTTAGTTTGGTTGTTTACGAACCCGAACAAACACAGCAACTTCTCGCTGCATTAGGTTTTTATCACGGTCCAATTGATGGTATTTTGGGACCACAAATGGAATCTGCTTTGCGGGAAGCTCAAAAAGCTTATGGCATCCCGGAAACTGGAACTCCTAACCCCGATACTATTACTGTATTGCGGGGAGAAGCTGCCAAAGGTCGAGCATCGGGAAAAATTTCCGAAACTGCGTCAGGTGGTTATGATTCCAAAAGTCCCCGCATTGCCGATGAAATCGCCCTTCGCAACCCCTGCCGGATTATTGCCCTGTCCCCAGTCGCTGGGGAAGATGAAGGTGTTAAAGCCCAAGTTGCGGCTTATTGTCCAATTCAAAAACAATCCTCCAGCACATTGATTTGTTGCGAGTACATTACCTTAAGTGGTACTCCCGAAGCCTTGGAACGAATTGGTGGGATGATACCAGCATTGTTGATTGGTGGTTTACCTAAGTTTATTTGGTGGAAGGCTACACCCGATCCTAATAATGGTTTATTCAAACGGTTGTCGGCAGTTTGCAATAATGTAATTGTAGATTCGTGTAACTTTAATGAACCGGAAAAAGATTTACTTTGTTTGCAAGAATTAGTTGAAAATGGCATTCCCCTAGCAGATTTGAATTGGCGTAGGTTGGCAGGATGGCAGGAGTTAGCTGCTGAAGCTTACGATTCACCACTACGACGTGCTGCTTTGGGTGAAATCGATCGCGTTAATATCGATTATGAAAAGGGTAATCCAGTCCAAGCTTTACTATTTTTGGGTTGGTTGGCAAGTCGATTGCAATGGAAGCCTGTTTCTTATCAACATGAAAAAGGCGATTACGAAATTACCAAAATTAAATTAGTTGCCCAAGATCAACGCCAAATTGAAGCTGAGTTAGCCGGGGTTCCTGTTGGGGATATTGGCGAAGTTTCTGGTGATTTAATTGCTTTGCGGTTGAATTCGACAAATCCACAGGCTAATTGTGGTACGTTAATTTGTTCGGAAACTGGTGGTTGTATGCGGATGGAAACCCAAGGTGGGGCACAATCTACGGGTTTATTCCAACATGTAACTTCACTTTCGGAACAAAGGGCTGAAGTGTTGTTG
>NZ_NTFS01000751.1 GCF_002289455.1 Brunnivagina elsteri CCALA 953 | reverse complement strand
TTTTCAATTTGTATACTGATGTGCATTAGATTCTTTCTGCTGCACCGTTTTGTCATGCGTTAGTCTAAACTCCAGTTAATAAAGTCTGTGGTTTTGTTCAACATTTCCGCAGGAACCACCACCCGATGCTGCTCATTGGGTGGGTCGTAGGTACGCTTGACTTGTAGAACTAGCCCTCCATATTCATCATTAACTCCGATTAATTCCCGCTCGACGATAAAGCTAAAACCTGCTTTGGGTATCCATTTCCATTCTGTATCTCCACTTAGGGCTTTAACTTTTTTCCAATAGCCTAATTCGGAACGATATGGATGTTGCACGGGAGCCGACCAATCTGAAGTATTAAACTGTACGTTGTTTTTTAATAAATAATTGCGGATGTCATCAGACCACAATGCCATCCATTCGTCGATTGAAATGTAAGTGATTTGATGGCGATTTCCTTGAAGAATTAGGTCATCAATATCTGGGTCATCTTTGGTAAATTGTCCCCACCAACCAATGCGAATTTTACATTCCCACTGCTGCAAGAGTTTGATTGTTTCGTGGTAACGCAGCATGATGTGCTTATTCGCGAGCATTCCCGCATCTGCGTATAAATCGATGACTAAATTTGACAGAGATGTATTTTGTTCCTGGGCAATTTTATCGAGGTAACGTCTGAGTAACTTGGGACTGCAATCCCATGCTGCACCTGATGCTCCAATGATGATTTGTTGGAGGTTGCAAGCAACTACCCAAGATTTCAAAACTCCTTCTGCCAAGCCAATTGAAGAGATTTGGATATTTTCAGGACGGCAAAATGTCAGTGGCATTTCACCGTTCTCCAAGTGAGGGCTATTTCCACCCGCAGGAGCAGAGGAACCCCATTTATATTTGCCATTGCTGGTATCGTCTGGACGGATTTGGAAGGCGATAATTTGCCCAAATTCGTTATGGATTGGGAGAAATAGCCCAGTTTGACCATATAAATACAAGTTTTTATCGCGCTCAACTACACCCGGTAAATTGACACTAAGATTTTCTATCTGTGTTTCCTTCCACGAGCGAAAACCAATGAAATCGATAAACTCCACCAGTCCACGCTCATCTGTCAAATGCTTACGGTGAGTTTCGTTTAATTGAAGCTGGTTCGATAGCTGTCGATATTGTTTATCCCGTTCCTCTTCACTCAAAGTTTCTTGCTCTGACGCTCCAGGAAAATTTTCCTTGAGATGCGCTACTTTCTGAGATGCCGTATTTTGCCCATCTACACGCGGTTTCCCGGAGGGTAACGTTATTTTCGTTGTGCGATTGTCTGATTTGGAGCGAACCGCAACTTGGGAACGGTGGCAATTTAGATG
>NZ_NTFS01000750.1 GCF_002289455.1 Brunnivagina elsteri CCALA 953 | reverse complement strand
AATTTGTGGTGGGTTTAGTTCCTTGATGACGCGCCAAAGAATAGTATAGCTGCCATCAGAACGCTGACGAACGGGACGAAAAGCAATAATGCGATCGCTACTTTGAATTTTGAGTAATTCGTCGATTTGTAGTCGTTCTTGGGGGGTAAGTTGTTTCCCTGTGACGATGGCTTCTGGTAGTTGAAATTGGAGCGATCGCACCAAATACGTATGATTTAATCGTACTGGAACTGCTGCTGATACCAGATGACTATCGGGGTTTTTACCTGCAATTAGCTGTCGTTGTTCGACTTGTAAGGCATTTAATTTTTGAGGTGGTTGGTAGTTGAGAAATGCTTTGCGGATTTCTGGAGTGGCAGTTTTCAGCTTCATATCTAACTTTTCGATGGGAATATTACCCAAATCAGCCATAAAGTTGCGATCGCATCCTGACGACAAAATTTGAAAGCGTTCCCCCACCAATTGAAGTGCTAAATTGGGAGTAAATTCCTGTTTTGTCTCTGCTAAAGATGGAAAAGGATAGCGTTCTCCAACGGTTTTCAACATTCTATTCTCAAGCTGATTGAGCGGACGCTGGTAAGCTAAATATGGTAAGACGCGAAAGATTCCCGTTTTTGGTAATGCTAAAAATTTCCCGTAGGTTTGGGGTTCTTCCTGGTCAAGGTCATAAGCAAATTTGTCAAGTGCTGCTGCTGTTTCTCTCGGATTGTGAAACTTAGTATCCTGTGGAAACCCAGCTTTGGCTAAAGTTATATATTTTTCTGCGGTTGCCAAAATAGCTGGTGCTTCTTGGGGAATTGCGATCGCGCTCTGAATCGGTTGAGAGTATTTAACAAAAGATTTCTTTGTCGGTTGACCGATAATTGGTGCTGGAGATGGAACCAAGTTTGGTTCGTATATTGCAAAAGGTGTAGCTTTTTTACCAAGATTAGGACGCTCCACTGGTGACATCGGCAACACTGGGTCTGATTTTCGCTCGCCACTGACCAGGGGTAATTGACGTATCAAAGCCGATTCACCGCGTCGTGACAAGATGCGGTCTAATACTGGAGACAGTTTTAATAACTCTTGGCTGGATGCGTACAAAGAGCAATAAGTTTGGGATTGAGAAACTTGAGCTTGAGAATTGTCTGTATTTATACTTGTATTCAGTGCAGAAGTACAAGTAGTGCGGAAATTAGGGTCTTGTCTTTTAACAAAAGCTTCAATTGCTTTAGCTTGTACGAATATTTGACCGTTTGTGGCTCGAACTCGATTTGGGTCAGGTTGGGCAAGTGAGCGTTCGATCCGTCCAAGCAAATTAATTTGTTCCTGGAGTAATTTTTCTGCGATCGTATAAAAACCGC
>NZ_NTFS01000075.1 GCF_002289455.1 Brunnivagina elsteri CCALA 953 | reverse complement strand
TACAGGGCGGCTATCGCCAACAGAAGCTACTTCGTATCTACCGTAGGTAGACGCAGAGAACGCCTTAGACGCGGAGCCGCTACCTTTGGAAGTCACTTCGTGCCTACCCGAAGGGTAGGAAGAGAAGGAAAAAATGCTTAACTGGACTGTATTGGAATATAAATTAGAAATGGCAAATTCATAGATATTTTCTGTATCGAATGCAGCGATTTAGTAATTTACAGGATTTCACAAATAATTAATTTTACTTTTTAGATAACTTAGGTAAAGTAATTTTATCCCAAGATGATAACGCCACAATCAGATCATGATAATTATGGGAAAATCGTTCCTACGTAGTCAAGCTTTATTTTCTGCGATCGCACTACCAATGTTTGTACTCACCTCACAAGCTGCGATCGCAGAAGAATGTCGCGTTCAACTGCATAACAACAGCAGCTTTAAGATTCGGGAAGTGCGGATGTCCCATGTCGGTAAAGATAGTTGGGGAGAAAATCTAGTTGATGATATTAAAGACAAAACCGTCTGGCAAGGTCAATCTGTTAATCTTGAATTTGAGGATAACGAAAACCAGTGCGAATATGACATGAAAATCGTTGATGAACAGAAAAATCACGACGAACATCGTATCAATATTTGTAATGGCTCTGATTTTGAAATTACAGATAATTAATTATTAATTCTTCCAAATAGTAGGGGCGGGGTCTCCCCGCCCTTAAAATTATGAATACGATTGATAGTCCCTAATTTGGGATATTTTATTTTCTGGAATTCCTAACCATTAAGGAACTGTTTGTGGAATTGGTGCTGGTACTGTTTGCGGAATTGGTGCTGGTACTGGTTCTGGAACTGGTGCTGGTATTGTTTGGGGAATTGGTGCTGGTACTGGTTCTGGAACTGGAGATGGCATTGGTTGCGGTATCGGGTTGGGTACGGTTTCTGGTGCTGTTTTTGGTTCGGGGATGACGATAAGTTGGAGCATAATTATTTTAGAGAAATTCCTTCTATATCCTTTAAACTTCAGATTCTAGGTGTTGCCATCTACCGAAATGACTAATCCTCTCTCACAAGCTGAAACCCCGCTCTTAACTGCACTATGGAAATGTACCCAAGAAAACCACACTCCTTTCTATACCCCCGGACATAAACGGGGTATGGGAATCTCACAAAAATTAGTGGATGCTTTTGGTAAAAAGGTATTTGCTGCTGATTTAGCTGAGTTGACAGAGTTAGATAATTTATTGGCACCTGAAGGAGTTATTGCCAAAGCGCAACAATTAGCAGCAGAAGCCTTTGGTGCTGCCCGTACTTGGTTTTTGGTGAATGGTTCCACTTGCGGGATTGAAGCGGCTATTTTGGCGACTTGCGGTACGGGTGATAAGATTATTCTGCCTCGCAATGTCCACTCTTCGGCTATTGCTGGTTTAATTTTGTCTGGTGCGATGCCAATTTTTGTAAATCCTGAATATGACCCTATTTTAGATATTGCCCATAGTATTACCCCGGAAACTGTTGCTGCGGCACTTGAAAAACACCCAGATGCAAAAGCTGTATTCATGGTTTATCCAACTTATTACGGTATCTGTGGTGATGTGGAAGCGATCGCAAATATTACTCACAGTTATAATATTCCCCTACTGGTTGATGAAGCACATGGAGCGCATTTTGCCTTTCATCCAGAATTTCCCATGCCAGCATTAACAGCAGGTGCGGATATTTGTGTACAATCGATTCATAAAACCTTGGGTGCGATGACACAAGCTTCAATGCTCCACCTTCAAGGTAATCGGGTTAACTGCGATCGCATTACTTCTTCTTTACAGTTGCTACAATCTACCAGCCCTAGTTATATACTAATGGCAAGTTTGGATGCCGCGCGATCGCAAGTTGCATTACAGGGTAAGGAATTACTTTCCCAGACTCTACATCTTGCCTCGGAAGCTTGTAAGCGTATTTCGGAAATACCTGGTTTATCTGTTTTAGATTTAAGTAATTTTAATTATCTAAATTTTACACAAGACCGAACCCGTTTAACGATTCGGGTAAGTGAACTCGGTTTAACCGGATTTCAAGCAGATGAAATTTTGGAAACTGAATTTGGGATTAGAAGTGAATTTGCATCCCCGCAACATGTTACTTTTATTATCAGCTTGGGAAATACCTCTTCGGATATTGAAAATTTAGTACGAGGGTTGATTAAATTAGCCCAAAGATATGAAAATAATTGCCTCTTTCCCAAGAATGAAGAGGAGAAATATATAAATATTTTTAAGATTGCGAATAAATCAGTAATGTCCCCACGTGAAGCCTTTTTCGCTGCTACAGAGACTTTAGAGATAGAAAAAGCCTGCGGTTCCATTTGTGCCGAAATCATTTGTCCTTATCCCCCTGGCATTCCCGTACTAATGCCAGGAGAAATTATTACTCAAGATGCAATAAATTATTTACAACAAATTCTCGCATCTGGTGGATTTATTACAGGATGCTCTGATACTCATTTACAAACATTAAAAGTAGTTTCCATTTAACCCATTGATGTGAAATACAGTTTTTTTTACCAATCCCGTAGGGGCGTAGCTTGCTTCTCCGCTTCGGAGTACGGTTGTTCGCCCTAATTAATTTCGCCCTAATTAATATTGAATCCAAACGAGAAACATCTTTTATCAAGTTACCAATATAACTTTACCAGTTGCCAGGTCGTAGATACCACCAACAATTTTTAACTTACCTTGCTGAATCAAACCACCTAAAAGAATTGAAGATTCACACAAACTCTTAACTTGATATTGAACATTGGCAATAATCGAATTTTTCTCAATATCCCCAGTTTTCTGTCTAACACTTTCGACAGCAGGTTTTATTTCCTCAACAAATACACCAATTCTTCCAGGCAAAGGTTCATTTTTAATCGCAGCTATTACCGCACCACATTTCGCATGTCCTAAAACTACAATTAACTGCGAACCTAACACTGCTGAGGCAAATTCTAAGCTTCCAATTGCTGTTTGACTACTCACATTACCAGCAACTCGCACTACAAATAAATCCCCCAATCCTTGATCGAAAACAATTTCCGCAGGAACCCGTGAATCTGCACAACCTAATATTGATGCATAGGGATATTGGGCAACCGAGGTTTCCATCAAACGTAATTTTGATTGACGGGGATGTTCAGGTTTCCCATCAATAAATCTTTGATTACCTCGCAATAATTTCTGCAAAGCTTCTTCAGGAGAAAAAGGTCGAAGTTTATTTTCTGGTGTCGCTTGAGCTTTAGATTGTTGGGCTATAGCCTCTTCCCCATTTAAAATTAAGCTACTTGCTGCAATTCCTACACTTCCAACTCCAATGAGTTTTAAGAAATTACGACGACCAGCAAATCCATTGATTCTACTCATGAATTACCCCAAATTATCTAGCTCAATATTCTAATTAGAACAGCTAAATGCAACTGTAAAAAGTTCTACGCAGACAATTATTCTGCAATATTGGATTGCAATTAATGTACGCTTTGATTACACAGGTTCGCTGTTAAAAAAAAAACCGATTAACTGTTTCTTCTATCCAGGAATATACCGAAATAAAGCTATTCATTTGAAGTATTATTTGTGATTTATATTTCTTAATAAAATATTTTAGGTAATAATAATCAAACTCAAAAAAGCTAGACTACCTACTATTAATTAGATGGAGACTAAATTACTAATCGTATTTAAGTATAAACACTATCGTTATTTTATATCTATCGCCATTGATAATAGCTTTTGTCAATGGTATCCATTCGATTTTCTAAAGTTGTTGATGCGATTAGGGAACACCAAAAAATAAATGACCCAATAAAGGGTATGTTAAAGCTAGGCTGTTGACTTTAGTGTCATAAACTCAACAGCCTAGCTTACGAGTATACACTTAGGTTAAAAGGGTAGAAATTGCAGTAATACGGAAGTCAATCCGCTTACAAAGTCGAAGAAACTGGGTTTACCCGTATTAATTTTGGTTTCACCTGGGGGAGTTTTGAGTTCAACGATGAAAGCTTGTGCGGTTTGGAATCCGTTTTGATTGTTTTGAGTTGTAAACAGTTTTTCGGCTGCTTGAGCGTCTTGAAATGCACCTTCGCGATCGAATAATTGATAGCGAGCGATACCACGGGCGAGAAATGCACCAGCATAGTCTGGTTTAATGGAAATTGCTTGGTTGAAATAATCTATTGCTTGTTGTTTGTTACCTTTTTCGGCTGAGGTGACTCCCAAAGTATAAAATTCTTCTGGTGTGGCAATTTGGGAAGGAATTCCGGATGCTCCTTGTAAATTGGCACCATTAACCGTGACATCGGTTAATTCGATACCATACAGATAAGCGTTTCTCAAATCTGTACCGACAATTGTTGCACCAGAGAGTTTTGCATAGTTTAAATTTGCACCAAATAGGCTAGCACCGCTCAAATTTGCACCTCGTAAATCCGCACCTGTTAAATTTGCACGGCTGAGGTTTGCACCTGCGAAATTGGCTCCACTCAAATCAGCACCTTGTAAATCAGCCATTACCAAACCAGCACCGCTCAAGTCGCAATTTTGGCAGTTTTTGGTAGCAAGTAATTGTTTGAGATGTTCGGAGTTTGCTGCTTGAGCAGTTGTGGTGATGCTGACGGTTGTTAAAAATAAGGCTGTAGCTAGAATATGGATTTTCATAAACCCCTAAACAATATGTTCTACTTGACACTCAACCTTAACCCATGAAAATCAGGATTAGGGGGAATTCAGTCAGTATAATTATTGGGACTCATAGGGTTGATATGCTACCCGTGCCATTGGGATAAAATCAATACAGGGCTATTTCGGCTGTTGACCTCCTTAAATAGTTGTTTTGATGGTGATAGGTTTAATCCAACTGATAAATTTAAGGTGAAAGTTAAACAAGAAGCAAGTAAAAGTTTTTCTAGCATTCCAATAGTCCTCTACCACGTAATAATCAATTAATCTGTGAATTTACTAATACTGAGAAATTTTTATGAATAACTATTGCTGCGACTGACTTACCCTTTAACTTAAGCGATCGCACAACTTCTTCTAAGTGATTTCCGTCACTCATGTGTGTGAGAAAAATGGGATATCACTAAGTTGACTGTCTGGAAATACCAGACAGTAAAGAATTTAGCTAAAAATTAAGATGTTACAAAGTTACGGCAATATCGCCCCATTTAGATTTGCTCCATCTGTATAAGCGTCATCTAAGTTTGCTCCTTTGAGATTTGCACCACTTAGATTGGCTCCTCTCAAATCGGTATTACTTAGATTCGCGTTGGTGAGATTGGTTTGGGAAAGGTTTGCACCTCCCAAATTTGCACCGCTCAAATCTACTCCACTTAAATTAGAATTGGCAAGGTTTGTACCTCCCATTTGAGCTTTTTGTAGATTCATCCTCCGCAAATCCTTGTTTGCGAGGTTAACTCCTCCTAGATTTTTTTTGCTGGGATTGGTTTTTGTTGGGGAGATTGATTGTTGTTTTTTTTGAACTGGAATTGGTGGAGTATTTTCTGTGGGTTCTGATGTTGCGATTGGTGATGTTTCAACTGGTGCTTCCGACAGATTGGGGCTGATATTGGGAATTGGGGTTGTGGATGCGATATTGGATGGTGTTTCGGTGGTTTTGAGTAGGGTATAAACCATTGTTCCAGCGACTAGAACCCCTCCTGTAAGTACCGCAGCGAGGGTAAATATTAAGCCTTGGCGCTGATTTGGCTGGGACATGATGATTTTGGATTGGGTGAAAATCGCTGTAATTGCTACAATTTATCCTAACCGTTGCGATCGCATAATGGTGGTTAGAGATTACCAAAAAATAGATTACCCAATAAATGTAGTAACCCACCATTCTTAAATAAAGCTTTTGGTTATCAAAAAAATATCCCCAACCTTTTTTAAAAGTCAGGGATATAAGTTGGTAATTTTTCAGAGTTGACTTTTGCTAAGGAGTCGAGTTAATTGTTAGCCAATAAACCAAACTCCTCGAACTGCTATGGCACCTGCTAAGACAGAAGCTGAAAGGGATGCGATCGCGGTTCCAAATAGCCACCAAGCTGCCTCTGCGACTGCCTTCTTGGCATCACGAGCTTGTTTTTTGGTTTTTTCTTTGACTTCGCTGAGTCGTTTTTGTGTCTCGGTTTGGATTAATTCGGCACGTTGAAGAACGCGATCGCGGGTAGATTCAATCCGGTTGACGATTTGGTTTGCTTGTTCTTCGGAAATATCTTCACGGGAGGAAATAACGGCAACCAGGGTATTGCGATCGAATTGACTTAAGCGATCGCGTAATGCATCAAAACCTGTTTGTGGGTCGTCGAATAATTTGCTAAAGTCTTGTTGAATCCCTTCATAGTTGAGTTCGGGACGTTCGAGGGAGTTTAGATAGTTGCGGATTTTGCCAAATACACTATCTAAAGCTGATTGAATCCGTTTTTGAATTTGCTGAAATTGCTCGAATATGGAGTCACGGGTTGAGATGATTTGCTCAACAATCCGGTTTGCTTCCTCTTCGGAAATGTCTTCCCGTTGTGAAAGTAGCGCTACCAAAGTCGAGCGATCTATTTTTGTAACTCTATCACCTAAGCTTTCAGCTCCCGCACGAGGACTTTGCAATAATAATTGTAAGTCGCGTTTAATTCCTTCGGGGTTGAGTTCTTCTTTGTTAGTATTCCGCAGGTAATTTTCGAGGTTTTGTTCAAAATCAATCACTCGTTTGCTAGCACTTTTTGCTAACCGTTGTGGTGCTTTCACCAAGTTGTTAATTGTTTGTTGGAACGAGTCAATAATGTGGTTGATTTGCTCCTCATTTAAATCACCGCGTTGTGTTAATAATGTCACCAAAGTATCGCGATCGAAATGTGAAAGTCTTTCTCCTAAAGCAGATGCACCAACATTTGGCTCTTGGAGGAATTTCTGTAAATCCCGTTGAATACCTTCGGGGTTAAGTTCTTCCAAGTTAGTACTGCGGAGGTATTCAGTAATTGAATCTATGGTTTGCCCATACTGCTCTTTAACTTTCGTTGCGGCTTTTTGTGGTGCTTGGAGAATACTGTCTCGTACCGATTCCAAATTATCTAAAATTTCGTTAACTCGTTCCTCGCTCAAGTCTTGACGCTGACTTAATAATTGTACTAAGGTTTGGCGGTCAAATTGCGATAAGCGATCGCGTAAAGCTTCAACACCAGCTTGTGGTTCATCAATTAAGGTTTTAAAATCGCGTTCGATACCTTCAGGATTGAGTTCATCGAGGTTGGTATTCCGCAAATATTCTTCAACTTTTTGACGTAATTCAGTTGCTTGGTTGAGAATTTTGTCCCGCGCTCCTTCGAGTCGGTTAACAATATTATTTGCTTCTTCTGCGCTCAAATCTTGACGTTGTTGCAAAGAATTTATCAATGTATCGCGGTTTAATTCACCAAAACCTGATGTTAATTCTTCTGCATTTGTTTCTGAGTCTTGTAACAATTCCCGGAATTTCTCTGTAAACTCTTCTGCGTTTAATTCATCTTTGCTAGTAGAGCTTAAAAGACTTTCTACTCGACTACGAAGTGATGGGTAAGTTTCATCACCTTCTGAATTTTTAACTAATTCTAAAACTTCACGACGAAGGCTTTCCAACTGTTCAGATATCTCTTTGGCTCGTGCTTCGCTAATATCTTGACGCTGGTTGAGTAAATTCACGAAATACTCTTGATTTAGCTCTTCTAATTGAGGACGAATTACCTTTGGTGAAATATTGGGGTCAAAAATAATTTCATGGAATTCATCTTGTAAAGTAATGCGATTAAAATGCCAAGAGAAGGAATGCAAAATGTACTCTTCGACATCACCTTTAATTGTATTGTCGTTCGCTGCTTTTGGTATATTTGCCGCAACTGTATCTGTAGCTTTATCGCGTAACTTCTTCAATTCTTGGGTAATGTATTCAACATCAATATCTTTAACTTTACCTTTAATTTCTTGTAATTGATGTGTCACCCGATCAAAATCAACATTTGATAAATCAATTTTATCAAGAACAGCACCAGCAACAGCACCTACACCCGATTGCATTGTTTGCTTGATTAAACCATTAGTTTGCTTGCCATTGCCATTACCAACAGCAACCAATTCTTTGAGACGTTCGCCAATCTTTTCCGATTTTAATTCATCAGGAGATGCTGATTTCAATAAATTAATAACTTGCTCAGTTGGATTCTGACGATTAAATGCTTGTTGCCAAGCTACTTCTAATTGGTCAGCAATGCGATTTATATCACTTTTAGAAAAGTCAGTTCGACTGCTAATTAAATCTAAAAAAGTTTGGCGATTAACATTCTTCAATAATTCACCATCACCCAAAGATTGGAAATCAATATCCTTCAATATTTGGTCAAACTGACTGCGAATATCTTGCAAATTAAACTGTGGTAACTGTACCGAAGACAACGAACTTTGAAGCGTATTCTTAATACTATCCGCATCAAAACCCGAAGTTAACTCACGACGAACAGCAGCAGTAATATCCTCCGCAGTCGAAACCATTTGTTGTTTAGCTGCATTCGCACCAAGTGCTGCTGATGCCGTTCCCATTAGCCCTTTTAAACCAGAGCTAGCAGTATTAACAATTGAACCAATCAACGAACCAACAGCCGAAGAACCAAGCCAAATAATTAGTGCAAAAAATGCCGACCAGATGACAATACCAATAATTGCACCAAGAAATGCACTTTCAATTAAACTCAGTTTTACTGCTAGAAAACAAGCAGCAAATAGAGCCAAACTCATAGTAAAAATTGACCAAATTCCCACCTTGGCTTCAACAGCACGAATTTGATTCCCAATAGTATCAGTGTCATCATCAGCAACATCAGCACCCGAAGAAATACCGACTGCAACTGAAAAATTTGTAAATAGCAATTGAAATGCGATCGCCATTATTAAACCAGCAAATAATGCCACTAAAAACTTCGGTCCTGAAAACATTACCGATGCTTGTTCTGGTGTTAAAGATGTTAAACCTTCCTGAGCCAGAATTGGAGATAACAACCCTAATTTAAAAACATCGGATTGTAACATATTTACTGCCATTGTAACCATATTTATTTCCTCATTTTTGCTCAAAAAATCTAGAACAAGCTCATAAAATCATGCAGAGAATAAAGGGTAATTGAACCTTGATTTAGTTATAAAACATCAGAAATAATACAGAGCATAGAATAAATCAAATTGTTCTACCTACCCATTATGGGTTATTCTTCATCATCCCTGTGATGTCAATACGGTTGGGTTAAGCTTCTAGAGACCTTCCGGTGAAACGTCTTTACGAGCATTCTGGCTATATTTGTTGTCTTAACCGAACTGTATGCCTGTGATATTGTCAATTAAACCCATTGCTCTGACAATCAAACGTTGCATTAACTAGCTTCATTCATCAACATAACTATCTGTTCTCTTGACCATTACTTCCGAAAGGAATAAATACTATAACCAGAAGTTAGATTTCAAATTAAAGATACAAAATGAGAACCAAAATTTTAATGATAAAAGCGATATTTCAATTAAAAACATGAAATTTCAATTAAAAATGCGAAGTTTTGCGTCTTAACACCATCTATTCTTGGTCAGGATTATTCACTCCTCTGACTCAAAGCTCTCTGTATCTCTATAGTTATTTATTAAAAAAGTCTAATTTGCATCACAAACATAATGGCGATACAAAAAATGCATCAAAGTATGACTATTGATAGAGATAAAAACTCTAACATAAGATTGATGAAAAACAAATTTGAAAATGTATAAATAAACTTAGTGAATGCAACGAAATTATAAGTAATTAAATTCTTAAGCGGGGAAATAAAAATGGTAGTAGGCTTAAATAATAAAAGAGCTGTAGGTGTGTTTTCACACCGTCGTGATGCTGAAAGTGCGCTGCACGAGTTAAAAAATTCCGGCTTCCCAATGGAGCGTGTATCAGTAATTGCCCAAGACACCGACAGCACGAATATGTCAGGTGCCGAAGTTCGTGAAAAAGTAGGCAACAAAGCAGATGAAGGTGCATCACTTGGTGCTGCCACAGGTGGAACTTTAGGTGGTTTAACAGGTTTATTGGTAGGATTAGGAACGCTGGCAATTCCTGGTGTTGGTCCAGTGATGTTAGCTGGTGCAACCGCAACTGCGATCGCAACTACTTTAGCTGGTGCTGGTATTGGTGCAGCAGCAGGTAGTTTGCTAGGTGGATTAATCGGTTTAGGAATCCCTGAAGAAGAAGCACGTTCCTACAATGCGCGAGTTGAACGCGGACATTATTTAGTAATGGTAGATGGAACTGATGCCGAAATTGCCCGTGCCGAAAGAATCCTGCGGGATTCGGGAATCGAGGATTTTGCCATCTACGACCAACCAAATCAACCTCACCAAGAATACGGAACCGCAGATGTTTACCCAGCAGTTGTAACCCCCATCGCTGAAAACACTTCATTCGGTTATACCCCTGGAGTCAATACCCAGCCAACAATTCGTAATAAACGGGCTGCTGGTGTATTTAGGCAGCGTCGTGATGCTGAAGCCGCTCTGACTGAACTTAGAGATACTGGGTTTGCAATGGATAATGTTTCCATCATTGGCAAAGACGCAGGTAATAATGTTAACGCAGTATCGGCAACTGATATGCATGGTAACAAAGCCGATGATGGAGCTAAAACAGGTGCAGCTACAGGTGCAGCATTGGGTGGTTTCGGTGGTTTGTTGGTAGGTTTAGGTGTTTTAGCAATTCCTGGAGTTGGACCTGTAATTGCAGGTGGTGCAGCAGCAACAGCCCTAGTCACAACCCTAACAGGAGGGGCAATTGGTGCGGCAACTGGTGGTGTTGCAGGTGGATTAGTAGGCTTAGGTGTACCCGAAAATCAGGCACAGGTATATAGTGACAGCTTAAACCGAGGTGACTATCTTGTCATGGTTGACGGCAGCGAAGACGAAGTTCGACGTGCCGAACCAATCCTCAAACGTCATGGAATCCAAGATTTTGACATCTTCAATGCCACAGATATCAATGTCAACAAACGCGAAACTCCAGCAATGGATAGTTCCCGCGCCAATTACACCGCAGACATTAACCGAGATAATGCGATACTCCCTAATGAAGTGGCTACAGTCAACGCTAGTGATGCTTCTGTGATTATCATCGATCGCCGTGATGATACTGTGTAGAAAAAATAAATGCTGAATACTGTGGTTTCTTGGTAAAAGTATTGCTAAGACTATGACTAAGAGTATTAAGCTTAAAGTTAGCATTTAGTATGTGATATAGCAGTCCTAAATCGATTATCGAAATTTCGGTTTTAGGATTGCTATTATTAATAATTAAGGGTTACATGCCAACACTCAAATAACAAGCTGCAATTAGAATAGGAGAATTTATGGAAACGCAAGAACAAGCACAATATATACATCAAGATGTTGATGCTAGCGAATCTAATGGTACAGCAGTTCTTGATGATTTAGCAAATGACAGCTTACCAAAGTTACCTCCAGCAACTGAAACACAATGGCAGGAATTTAGTGATAAAGTTGCAGTATTTTTACAAAGATTACCTGAGTATATCGGTGGTTTTTTTAATCAGTACAAAGCACAAATTACTAGTGTTGCTTTAATTTTTGCCGCTCTGATTTCAGTAAAAATTGTATTGGCAATACTTGATGCAATTGATGATATCCCCCTAATTGCATTCTTCTTTGAATTAGTTGGGATTGCTTATGTAGTTTGGTTTATTTCCCGCTACCTACTCAAAGTATCTACACGTCAAGAACTAGTTTCTGAAATTAATTCCTTTAAGAAGCAAATTATTGGGAATGAGGATACTTTTTCTGGGAATTAAGTTCTAGAAATTAAGTTCTGGAAATTAAGTTCTCTGTAGGGGCAAAGGGTTGTTTGCCCTTAATTATTATAAAATGAAATATGGATCAAATAACCGCCATAGATGGGTTTGTGTTCCCGTTATGGCAGCAGCTTCCCGTAGATTATACCATTTTAATATGAAGATGCATAGAAAGAACCCCACCGCCTGTGGCACCTCCCCTTGCTTTACGCGCTTCGCGTTCCCGCAGGGTAGGGGAGGTATAGAGAAGTCACATAATGTGCAGGCTCACATAGAATTGGTATTAGACGCAGAGAGAAGAGAGTACTGAAGGTTTCATTTATATACATAAAGATAGATAAAACAGCTTGAATCTAAATTCAATTCCATCCGGAAGATAGTGTAAATTTAGTCACTACTTTTATAAGCTATATATGTAATGAGCAACAACAAGATTGCTGGGATGGAGGGATAAAATAATGGAAAATAATCCAGTTAAGAAAGCAGTAGATTCATCAGAACGGGCAGAAAGAGATACATACGATCGCGGCATAATTCCGGCAGAAACGGCAGCACGGAAGGAGCGGGAAGGTGCATCTTATAAAACATTACCGACGGAAGAAAGGGAACGAGACACAGCTACTAATGACCAAACAACATCTGATAGTATTCGCACAACTGACGGTTATACTGTAGATAATGAAGGTTTATTAAATAACTACGCAGTCGAACCAGAAATGTACTATGAAGAACCTGGTGATGCACGTCAGCAAGCTGAAGCTGAACGTCAATTAAGAATGCAAGAATTACAAGAAATTAATGATAAAGATGAGGATGGAAAGTTAACGATGGATGGGGATACACGTGGTAAAGGTACGGGAGCTATTTAAATAATTACTAATTTGTAATTATGTCTCATGGTTTGCATTCACGATGATTGGGTTCAATACCTAATTGTCGTTTTTTGGTAACCGTTCAGGGGGGTAACGAGAGAATAAGGGTTACAGGTGATTTATTTTCATGATCTAGCCTCTATTTCTCCAACTTACGGGTTTAAGATGCCTCAAACCCATCAACTTCGCACCCCCCGTGAACGGTTACGTTTTTTGTTGATACCATTTGGGAATTAATATTTTGATATTATGTCCGGTTGATTATCCATAATAAAATAAAAGAATCCCCCCTTGAAAAGGGGGGAAAATAAAAATATAGTTCTTTTAGTACTTTCATTAACTTCCCCACACTAGGGGGAAACAAGAATCCAGTTCCCTCCCCTTAACAAGGGGAGGGTTATTTTATTTCTATCAATTTTATCGATTAATTACAAATGGATCAATTTCTTGATTATGCCACTGTCTTTGATACCATTCGGAAACTAAGGGACGAATTACAAACTTGGGTATATCTCCAGCTTGAACATCGATACGTAAACTAGAATAAGGTCGTCGTCTTTGCGAACCTTGCCCGTTTCGACCAATAAATAACTTCGACTTGCCAACTAACCGTGATTCATTACCAAATGTCTCAATTAAATCTGTACCTTCAGGACGTTGACGACGCAAACTAAATCCACTTCCTCCGCAAATAATCCAATTTATGTGGGAGTCTCCATGTCCAGTATCCTGGGTTTGCAAATATTCCAAACAATGGGCATGTCCACTAAATACTAAATCTACAAGGGGACGATTTTGATTTAGGGAACCAATTGTTTCCGCAACTGCATCAAATACTTGCCGCAAATGATGACGAATTGCTAATGTCTGCGCTTGCTGCCATTTTGTGGCTTCGGTAACGTAGGGGGGATGATGTAAAAATATGACTCTACCCCTAACTGATTGTTATTCCAAGATTCAATTAATTTCCCCTTTAACCATTCAAGTTGTTCCGTGTCGATGGAACTTTCTTGTTTTGGTGCAAGTTGCTTGTCAATATCGACGGTGATTTCTTCTACCTGGGTAATTTGCCCTTGTAAATCGTCGAGTTGTTCAGCTTCTGTGGGGTTGTTGGGATTGAGTTTGGCTATTTTGTCTAAAATTTGCTGTTTTTGCTGTTCTAATTCTTGATATTCTCTTTCTAGTCGCTGTCGATGTGCATCTCCTGCGCTGGTTTTTGGTATCGGTAATGGGTCATTAAATGTATTAGAATCAAGGGCAAAAAAGTCAATACCGCCGTAATTAAACGTATAGTAACGATTTGGTAATCGAGTAAATTTACTCGGCTCATATCGTAAACAGTAACCACTATCGGTTTTTGCTGTGTAATGTTCGTCAAGGTGATGTGCCAAATCTCCCGGCATTATCTGGGATTTTAGGTAGTCGAGAAAAGCCTTTGCGTAAGCGTCACCTGCCCGTGAACCGTACCAACCCACATCAAGGTCAAGCTTTGACTGGATTAAACGCCGAATTGGTAGTGTACCTAAAGATACAACGCTCCAAAATAGAGGTAAGTCGTAATAGTCATGGTTTCCGGGAACTGGGAATATGGGTAATTTGAAAGTCATGTTGTCGTAGGCAATATGCTGATAATTTTCGCCATTGACAAGAAATTCGCGATAGGGTTTAAGAAAATTTTGATGGTAGTATTCGCTAGAACCGACAAGATAAACAACATCCCCAGTGTGGAGCATAAACCGACATTGCTCGTGATGGGGAAGCATGAGTTCGGCTATTTGACGTTGGGGGTTATGTCCTCTGTGTTTTCCCGTTCCGCTATCACCAACAACTAGAAACGAAAATTCATCATCCTTATCCTTGCCATCATCCAGTATAAACCGGGTTTGATCGATTCCTCTCGCTGTAATTAATGGTTCCTGCCAGCATACCCTTTGCTTCATTTTCCGAATTTTTTCTGCGATCGCAACCTCAAATACAAGTTTCATAATTGATGATAATTGGTTAATAGTTAATAGTGATTGGGCATTTATTAATTTCTAACTCCTAATTCCTAACTCAAAAATCCTAACTCTCTTTTCCCTACTTCTCCTCAATGACCAAATTTGGTAATCCTTCCAGTTTTTCTAATGGTTCTACCTCTTCAATGGTGGGGACAAAAATATTCAAAGCACTTGGAATACATTTAATTTCCACTGGTGCTGCTTCTATAACTTCCCCATCAATGGCGATTTTTTGTGGTGGATTAGTTGTAATTTTAAATTGTTTTGCCCGTAAATAACCAATATCATCGCGATCGGCTGCATTTCCAGATGAGGCTGTTTGAAATAGATGAAACGCACTTGCTAATGCAGCAGCTTTTGTCGCAGGGGCAACAATTGTCATATCCAACAATCCGTCATCAACAATAATACCCGCATTCCCCTGGGCTAATACTGATGTTGATGGTGCAGCATTTGCCACAGTTACAGCCGATGCAGTAGTTTTAATGATTTTATCTTCGGTTTCAATTTCAACATCAAAACTCTTTAAATTACCCAACTCCTGCAAACCTGCTAACACATAAGCCATCACACCCAAACGGTTCTTTGCATCGCGATCGGCTCGTTCCACAGTTTCAGCTTCAAACCCAATCCCTGCCAATAATACCATTGGATAACCATTACATTCTGCTGCATCAATGGTTCGCGTTATTCCCTGCAAAATCACCTCACAAGCACCTGGAATAGTGTCGGGAATTCCCAACGCATTGGCAAAAGCATTTGCCGTTCCCCGTGAAATAATTCCAAACCCGATATCTGTGCCGATTACGGCTGCGGCTGCGGCTGAAAGCGTGCCGTCTCCCCCCGATGCAATAATGGTATTAGCTCCCGCTTTAACTGCGATGGTTGCCAGTTCACCAGCACCAATTTCCTCCGTAGTGAGACAAATCTCTAATTTGATTTCCGGTTCTAGTATAGAGCGAATTTGTGCTAGTTCTTGTTCGGGGTCGCCCTGACCAGCTGCGGGGTTAAAGATGAGGTAAGCAGAACGATTCATAATCACAATTTTAGATATTTCCGGTTTTGCTGGTATTAGGGAATATTTAAGTCATATTCTTTCATCTGCGATCGCATTAAGTCTTCCTTCTGACGGTAGGTTTAGTTGTCATTCTAATGACTTAACTTCCAAAGAATACAATATATACATATCAATCATAATTACCCAAGTAGTCTCTCAGCAAGCTCAAAAAGTTTTTGATATATTAGCTATGTATGTAATCTTAAATAAATAAATGCATCTTTTACTACTTTTTTCGATAAGTATTATTACTTTTAGTAGTTTGGCAATTGTTAGCACGACAAATGAAACAGCTTTCGCTCAAAAGCTAAATTGTAATGATTCTACAAATCTCAATCAATCGCAAATGAATGAGTGTGCTTATCTGTTTTATCAAAGTGAAGATAAGAAATTGAATCAAGCTTACAAAAAAGTTGTACCCACTTTACCAGCTTCGAGAAAGCAAAAATTAATTGCTGCTCAACAAGCTTGGATTAAATTTCGTGACGCTAGCTGTGATTTTGAACGTAGCGAGACTGAAGGTGGTTCAATTTCCCCATTAATTTATTATGGCTGTATGCAGCAACTAACCAAAGTTCGGACAGGGGAATTAATTAATTATTTGTCCCCAAATTAGGGTTAACGGTTAATCGTTAATTGTCGCGCATCGTACTGATGTATTATTCGTGATTTTATTTGTAATCATTAAAACTAAAACAATCCTTTTTTGCGTATTTATATTGAGAAAAGTCCGGTTTTTTATTTTTGCATAAAGACAATAAATATACTCAATGATTACGGGAAGCTAGTAAAATTTATGCAAAATGAGTATTTATGTAGCAATACAGTTCAGTTAAGCATTTTTTCCTTCTCTTCCTACCCTTCGGGTAGGCACGAAGTGACTTCCAAAGGTAGCGCTCCGCGTCTAAGGCGTTCTCGTGTGGGTAAAGAAACCCGGTTTCTGGGATTGTCGTTGCGATTGGAGATATTTCATGGGGGAGAAACCGGGTTTATGAAAAGTTTGCGATCGCACTGAACCCTTTCGAGTTATTCCATTTCTTATTTACAAAAGTTAGTAAAGATTTATTAAAAAGTAAAAATTAATCTTGCTTAAAATCAGGTAATAGTAGCCCCTATTGGTCATCGACTGCGGTAGTCTAGATCAAGTAAATAATCTCCACACTTTGACAAGCAACTTTATTTTATGACATCAGTTGTTTCTAGCCCGTCACGTACCGTTCGCATCGGTTCACGCAAAAGCCAACTTGCACTAGTTCAGACATATTGGGTTCAAGAACAGCTGCAAAAAAGCTTTCCAGATATAAAATTTGAAGTTCATACAATGTCAACCCAAGGTGACAATATCTTGGATGTGGCATTGGCGAAAATTGGTGATAAGGGACTATTTACCAAAGAACTCGAACTGGGGATGATAAATCAGGAGATTGACTTTGCGGTTCATTCCCTCAAGGATTTGCCAACTAACTTACCATCTGGCTTGACATTGGCTTGCATTACCGAACGGGAAAATCCTGCGGATGCCCTTGTTGTCCATGAAAAATATAAAGATAAGCAAATTGATACCTTGCCAGAAGGTACAGTAATTGGGACTTCTTCACTGCGACGCTTGGCACAGTTACGACATCATTTCCCTCATTTGCAATTTAAGGATGTGCGTGGGAACTTGAATACCCGTTTGGCGAAATTAGATGCAGGTGATTACGATGCTCTCATTTTAGCTGCGGCTGGTTTGCAACGTTTGGGAATGAGCGATCGCATTCATCAAGTTATTCCCTCTGAAGTCTCCCTACATGCTGTTGGACAAGGTGCATTGGGTATCGAATGCCGTGCTGATGATGGCGAAATCATTTCCTTGTTAAAGGCTATCGAACATCCAGAAACACGCGATCGCTGTCTTGCCGAACGAGCTTTTTTACGGGATTTAGAAGGTGGTTGTCAAGTACCTATCGGCGTAAATACCGAATTGAATGGTGATAATCTGACCCTGACAGGTATAGTTATTAGTGTCGATGGACAAAATAAGGTTCAAGATACTGTCGCTGGAAAAGCTAGCGAAGCCGAGAAATTGGGAACCCAACTAGCAAATACTCTGCGTCAGCAAGGAGCTAAAGAGATTCTCGATAAAATTTTTACCGAGATTCAACGTGGTTCTTAGAGGTTGTTTGAAAAGTCTCTCTCGATGTCATGCTGAGAAACGTACGCGCTGAGTCGCAAAGCGACACGCTGCGCGAACGCGTTCCCGTTCCCTCGTTCGCCTTTGGCGTTCCCGTAGGGTAGAGGGTTCCCGAAGGGTAGGGTAGCATCTCAGTCTTTGTAGGTTGGGTGGAGGCTTTGCGTAACCCAACACTAATCGACACAATCAAGAGTTGTATTTTATTTAATTCAGATTCCTAAATACTGGGAATAACTGTGTTTGAATTAAAATCTGTTAAGCTGCCAACAATCAAGTTTTCAGTTCAATAATGAAAGTTAATTACTGAAAGTTGGCAGCTATTGATTTTATGAAGAGTTAATGGGTAATAATTAATTGGTAATGGTATATTATGCGAATTTTATTTGTGGCAGCAGAAGCAGCACCAGTCGCCAAAGTTGGTGGCATGGGGGATGTTGTGGGAGCATTACCCAAAATATTAAGAAAAATGGGGCATGATGTACGAATAATCATCCCTTATTATGGTTTTTTACCTGACAAAATGGAGATTCCCAAAGAGCCAATTTGGGGAGGTTCTGCTATGTTTCAGGACTTTTCTGTTTATGAAGGTGTCCTCCCCGGTACAGATGTTCCCTTGTATTTATTTGGACATCCAGTATTCAATCCTCGTCGCATTTATGGTGGGGAAGATGAACCTTGGAGATTCACATTTTTCTCCAATGGAGTGGCAGAGTTTTGCTGGAATTATTGGAAACCAGAAATCGTCCACTGTCACGATTGGCACACAGGAATGATACCCGTGTGGATGCATCAATCACCCGATATTAGCAGTGTTTTTACAATTCATAATCTCGCATACCAAGGACCTTGGCGTGGCTATTTGGAGAAGGTTACTTGGTGTCCTTGGTATATGCAGGGACACAACACAATGGCAGCTGCGGTACAATTTGCCGATCGGGTTAATACTGTTTCCCCAACCTACGCAGAACAAATTAAAACCCCAACATATGGTGAAGAAATCGAAGGTTTAATGTCATTTATTGGTGATAAATTATCAGGAATTATTAATGGAATTGATACTGAAATTTATGACCCCAGTACTGATAAATATATTGCTCAAAACTTCACTGCTGATACCTTAGAAAAGCGTAAAGCTAATAAAGTCGCGTTGCAGGAAGAAGTCGGTTTAGAAGTTAATAGTAACGCTTTTGTGATTGGGATGGTAACGCGGTTGGTAGAGCAGAAAGGCATCGATTTAGTATTGCAAATTCTCGATAGATTTATGTCATACACTGATGCTCAGTTTGTACTATTGGGAACTGGAGATAGATATTACGAAACCCAAATGTGGCAGATGGCATCGCGTTTCCCTGGACGGATGGCGAATTATCTCCTATATAATGACCCCTTGGCTCGACGTATCTACGCAGGTTCTGATGCTTTTTTGATGCCAAGTCGCTTTGAACCTTGCGGAATTAGTCAAATGATGGCTTTGCGTTATGGTTCTGTTCCTATCGTTCGTCGCACTGGGGGATTAGTCGATACGGTATCCCACCATGACCCGATGAATCACGCTGGTACTGGTTACTGTTTTGACCGATACGAACCTTTGGACTTATTTACCTGTTTGATTCGTGCTTGGGAAGGTTTCCGTTTCAAACCTCAGTGGCAAGAGTTACAGCAACGGGGAATGCATCAAGATTTTAGCTGGTATCAATCGGCAAAGCAGTACGATAAGTTGTACCGTTCCATACTCGGTTTGCCTGAGGAAGAAGTGCTGCAACAAGAATCGGTAGTGGAAGGAACTATTGTGACGGAGGAAATAGTTATCAGCATTAAGTGATGTAATTTTTGTTCGCAGAAATGTGGATTAAATAAATATTATCATTTGTAGGGGCGGGGTTTTCCCGCCCTTATGGTCATTTGGGATAATCTATTTTTTGGTGTGTTCTAATTACTGTCAGTTTCAATTGAAAAAGATACAGAACTTCCGGCAGCTATGAGGTACACACTCAAAGCTGAAAGCTATGATTAGGAGAGAGGCAAGGAGAAAAACTGTATTGTGTAATAGCCGGAAGCGCTGTAATCGAATATAACAACCCTATCA
>NZ_NTFS01000749.1 GCF_002289455.1 Brunnivagina elsteri CCALA 953 | reverse complement strand
CCTGGCTGCCTGACAGAAGTCTGTAAAGCCAGTAAAATCAAGGAAATTTAACAAAAAGGGTCAAGAGACATGAGAAAGTAAAGTAACCAAACTTTTACCGGATGCATCATGTCAAGCTCAACCCAACTCTATAATCAATTATTGGAGTACCTACGTCAATATAGTACATACCGTGATTTACGCCACCTTAAAACTTTAGCTTGGATGATTAATGGGCTAATATGTAGCGGGCAATTAAGCTTGAGTGCATGGGAACCCTACGTGCAAAGTGATGCTAAACAAGCTCAAAGTTATGAGCGTAGATGGCGCAGATTTCTTGAAAATATGAGGGTTAGTGTCGAAAAAATATACTTACCACTTGCTCTGTTGGCACTCAAGGACTGGGAAAAACAGCGATTATATTTGGCGTTAGATACCACCGTCCTATGGAATCGTTTCTGTATGATTCATATATCAGTAGTATGCTGTGGTCGAGCGATACCATTATTGTGGCGAGTATTGGAACATAACAGTGCAACAGTGGCATTTAAGGAATACGAGCCAATGTTACGTAAAGCCAGGTGGTTGCTACGTCTTCATCCTGATATCATGATGCTTGCAGATAGAGGTTTTGCCAATCATGATTTTTTAAGTTGGTTACAAAAAAGTAATTGGCATTACTGCATACGTATACCTTGTAATACTTACTTGCATGGAGTTAGACGCTACCCTACAGAAGCTTCTTCAATTTACCCAAATCGAGGAGAAGCAGCTTTTTATCGTAATGTTGGTCTATGGCAAGATGGTTTAATTCGTTGTAATTTAGTAGTTGCTTATCCAGAAGCAGTATCCGAACATTGGGCAGTTGTAACAGACGAGACTCCATCTTTACAAACATTACACGAGTATGCTTTGAGATTCTGTGTTGAGGAACTGTTCCTTGATAGTAAATCAGGTGCATTTGAACTTGAAGATTCTCGCCTTCGTAATGCTAAATCTCTGGAAAGATTATATTTGATTGCAGCCTTGGCTTTACTTTACAGTACAACACAAGGCATGGCTGTACAAATTGCTGGTTTACGTTCAATTGTTGACCCTCATTGGAATCGTGGTTTAAGTTATCTTAAAATCGGTTTACGCTGGCTTCGAGGCGTTATTAACAAGGGACGGCAATTACTCACCCCAACTCCTTTGTTGCCACAAGACCCGCAATCTTCTTTTGCCTCTAACAAAGCCCGCCAAGATTACGATAAGCGGAGCTTAACGCCAAAGGCGTATCGCAGGATATCCTTTTCTCGTGTTTACTCCTTTAAATGTTGGGTTTGAGTGCTTTTTCACTTCTTTTCAAATAAATCTGTCAGGCAGTCAGC